>PBGS01000012.1 GCA_002720115.1 Methanobacteriota archaeon | reverse complement strand
CGAATAACTATGCGAACGGACTTAATGCTTGAATGGACTCTCGCATAAACCTTCTCAACTTATCCGATTTTATTATTCAATTCGATATGTTCGAATGATGTTATTTTTTCACCCTATAATGCGGGAATAATGGGTAGTCCCACACATAATAAAAATATGATTTCTGACAAATCTTTACCTATGGTCGACAGCAGCAAAGGGGAACCTAGCAGATTGATGAGAATTCTCGAAGATGCGATTGCAGAAATTGACTCTTGGCCAGAACTGGATGAGTGGGATGGAATTCTAGCCGAAAGTCAACGTTGTGATGGCCTGTATCCTGAATTCGCAGATGCAGAGGAGATCGAGAAAATCGCAAACATGAACCCCTGTAGCCCAATAGTTGGATTCAAGAAAGCGATCATAGGTTTTCACACCGTCCCAAGAGAACACCCCGATTATCCAAAAATATTGTACCTCTGTCAAGATTGCCATGAAATCTGGGATTGGCAATTATGGGACGACAAAGGGGTGCCTGCTAGGAAATGGTAGGTGCCCCAACTACCGAACAGAGAGGTTTTTCAGAGGGACCCTTGGTATTACCCGTGATAGGATGGTTAGGAATAGCGGGATAAAACGATTTTTAGGTTGTAATGAATCCATACATAAATTGAAGTAGAATTTTATTGACAAAGAAAATCATGGGCGCACAAAAAAATGTACTGGGCAGAGACATAGGTGAATGCTCCTGCAAACCATTAACAGGTTGGTACCGAGATGGTCACTGCAACACAGATGACAGAGACAGAGGTTCTCATACCGTTTGCGCAATTGTAACAGAAGAGTTTCTCCAATTCGCTAAATCAAAGGGTAATGATTTGATGACTCCTGCACCTCACTTTAATTTCCCTGGATTGAAGCCCGGAGATTCTTGGTGCGTGTGTGCAAGAACGTGGTTGGACGCAATGAACCACGGGCAAGCTTGTCCAGTTGATCTGGAAGCAACAAACATCAAGGCCCTAGAAATCATACCCTTGGAGTTACTTGAAGACAGAGCGATTTGATTATTCCGACTCGGATAATGAAATAACAATAGGGCGATACTTTTCCGCATCTTGCTCCAGAAACGGCCTGTACATAGCAGGTAAAACAAACAAACTAGAGATTAGCGCTAAAATTATCGCTACAACAAATACTTGTCCGAATAGTTGTAATGGAACAAGAGAAGAGAAATTCAGTACTGAAAAACCGCCTGCCGTCGTAAGCGCTGCACCAAACATTGCTCTACCGGTTGTAGCCACAGACCTTGTGGTCCATTCACTTGGGTTAGCAAAAGGAGCATGCTCGACCTCTTCTTCCAACCTAGTTGTCAGATGCACTGCATAGTCGACTCCTAAACCAAGTGTCAACGCACCAATTGTAACAGTTTGTGAGTTTAATTCATACCCTGTCAATCCCATAATCCCGTATACCCAAACCACAACTACCATCAAAGGAATCCAGGTAACAAACCCTCTTGCTGCACCTCTNACTATGTCTTTTTGTCTGACTGTATTGATGCTAATCAACATGAATAATATCACGAAAGCCACAGTTCCTGTCGAAATAATTGCAGAATCTGCAACATCGGCTGTGATCTGGGCAAGAATGAGTGAACGTCCAGATAATTTTACAATGAATTCTCCATCACTATCTTGTGCTAGTTCGTCTAAGTCTGAAGATAATGCGCTCTCAAAATCAGCGGTTGCCTGCCAATCTAAAGTAGCCGCTTGGAATGATATCAGAGTCTGGGATGCTTTAGAGTTCAGCGTACCNGANGTAAGATTTCTGCCATCATCACTAAGCAACCAAGATTCAAGATTTTTCCAAGATGATTCATCATTACTCAAATTCGACATTAAATTATCCAACACTAAATTTGAGGTTCTAGATTTTTCTAATGTCCCCCAAACACCTATGGGTACATCTGTTACTTTTGGATTGGCCATAAGACTTGACATAACCTCNTCATATAGATNTCTACCTTCCTTGGAAATTATATCTCCTTCTAATACCGCATACAAAGGAGATGGACTGCTCTGGAACTCATCTGACAATGTTAGGAAGTCTTTCACTACTGGAACAGACTCATCAAAATTATCTCTTTGGTCGAACCCGACCTCCAATTGTTGGAAACCGATAAACATTGGAACTGATACCATTACTGTCACAACTATGACCTTCACAGGAGTGTTTACCAAGGAACCAATCCACTCAGAGATTGGTCCAATTTCATTCTTCGCAGATTTTTGGAGNTGTAATTTCTTAGGAGGGATAATCATCATTAGAGCTGGTAAAGCAGTTATACTAAATATATAGATGAAAAATAAGCCAATAGCGATTACTGTACCGAATGAAACCAAGAATTGTTGCGATGAAAATCTGAAAGACAGGAATCCCACAATATCTGTAAAAATTGCCACCATCAAAGCAGCAGATGTTAGAATAGTTCCTTTCCTTATCGCAATTCTTCGTGCTTCGGTAGAGAAATCACGAAGTGTTTCCCTTCCNATCGGCTTTGACTTTTCTTGGTCTTGCATTTCCTCCCTTATTCTTGCAACAACATGCAATCCGTAATCAACACCAATCGCTAATANTAAGATAGGAATAGAATTCATTGCAGCATTGAATACCATGTTAACTCCTAATAGTGTCAANAAACCCGCCATGCCGTAAGTAGACAGTATGGCAAAGACTGTCAAAACTAGAACGTTTGCTGTGTCTCTTTTACTTCGAAATTTAGTCCACAGGATAAATCCTAGCAAAAGTAGACAAATCGAATTTAATATGCCCAATTCCTTTCCAAGATTTGCGTTCTGTCCTGTCGCTAATTGTGCAAATGAGAAAACGGACAAATCAGAATCGCCGGTTTCTGATTCCGCTTGTTTCATCAAATCATCAGCCCATTCAGTAATTTCATCTTGCACTTCGTCTAATACCTCGTAATCGAATTCTTCGGGATCTGTAATTACCACGAAGGTGGTTAGGACTGGGCCATCAGAATCCCATGGGTTGTCATGGTCATCAGCAGGAAGATTAGACAGCATCAAGGAACGAAAATCGACATCCTGCATCCCGATAAGGGCGCCAATCTTTCCAATTATAGGTCCGGTAGCCACTGCTATTTCAGTACTATTCGGTCCTATTATGAGCGATGTAAGGCTTGAGGAAATTGCCTGTAAAGACTGGTTGATATTCTGATAGTTGTCAATTCTTTCTAGCCATTCTTCAGGGTCACCAGGTTGCCAATTCCTCAACTCAGACGAATTTACTAAGCCAGGTGTTGGAATATTATTAGAAGCTACAATTAAGCTNTCTAGAGCAGTTCCTAAGGTTGTGTTATTGGACTGTGCAACACCATCAATCGCTAACTCTAATTCAATAATCCATGATGAGGCTGCCATTGGGTCTTGTAATTTTTGCCATTGAATAGCGCTGCTAGCCATTCCATTGTTAGATTGGTTATTATAGAGGGGATATTGGTATTGTTGTAAGTTTTGATTTTCTAATAATATCGCCTCAAGTACAGCAAGTTGTGACCAAGTGGATTCTTCATACAGATCGCCNTTATCAATTTGGTCAATAAATCGAATGAAATCTATTGATGCCTGATACTCCTCTTCGATTTCATTCAGCAACTGGACGGTTTCATTGTCTGGAAAGAAAGCGTCTTGGCTATTATCGAATTTGATGAACATTGCATTTGGAGTTAATGATAAAATGAATATTAGTATAATCAGCATTGTTGTTTTTGGCTTTTCTGTGCTGAAACTTGTCATGCCATCGAACAACTTCTTCATACTTCCAACCTGATATAATGTGAATTTCTTCAGTTATATTTTCTTGTTTGAATTCTATCTTATTTTTTGATAGAATAATTTACCGGAATACCGGTTTATTAACAGTAGAAGCTGAGTTGTTATTATCAGCACACGTCCATAACGATAAATTTCATTCATTCGACCGGAAAATTTGGTGCCGGGAGCGGGGCTTGAACCCGCGACCTTCGGATGTCTCAGACACGTGAAGGGGCTTTGGTACGTCACAATAAGTTCGTTAGAACTGCCCTATGAGTCCGACGCGCTACCAACTACGCCACCCCGGCAAGCAGTCCGCCCACCGTACTCACCTCTTTGAATAATGCGGCAGATTAAAACTTCGATACACCNACTAATACTGTCTTTTCAACCACAGCCTTCATTCACTGGAAACCTACCGGCGNGTCAATGGTAGACATCAATACCGCCATGGCTGCGGCTGCTGCGGAAAGGAAAAACCGTGGTCCTGGAGACAAAGAGCGCAAAAAAAATCGCTCTGGAGCTGACATGGGAATCGAATCCTTTGACCCGGTTAANCACGTTTCCAAAGAGAAAGCAGATACAGTATCGATGTGGCTTGTAATCACATTTGCTGTGACAATATCTCTAGTTATGAGATATGTAGCAATGCCGGGCTCGCAAGGAAATGCAGATATGCTTTGGTTTATTCCTATGCTAGCAGTTTTTTTGTTACCATCTGTTCATCGCTCTNTACTACCAGAAAAATTCGTCGAACACTACACAAAAGGAACCTGGATTAAGGCGTCCTTTTTACACGTATTTACATGGTTAGCNTTGACATTTTTGCTAACCAACGCACCATTTGCAGATATCGTTGCCCCNCAAGTCGATGACGGCTGGGGCATGCTTAGTGAATCCGACGACGGTTATGAATTTACTANATCATCTGATGACTCTGTCTCACTCACAGAAGGTTATTCAGGAACTCATTACATCGTTCTTGCATTCAGCGATAACAATGACGCAAAAGACTCGAAGTACTCGATATCTTTTGACGGAACAACAATGAATAACTCTTGGATTGAGATAGAAAATGAAGATTCAGACGCTCTAGACCCAGTCCGCTCTCACCAAGATATCGATTATCCAATTGCCGTTAAGGTACCTGATGGACTGGCTGCTGGGACATANGAGATAACAGTTAAAGTCACAGAGGACGGAGATCCTTGGGAAAATAAGAGAACCGTCAAGATGACCCTTGAAATTGAAGAAATAATTGAAGATTCAACCGAGNAANTTTGAAAGACGTGCTGTTAAAGCATCTAATTGAATCGCTTCTCCCCCGCCTTCAACCAACCTGAAATCTATTTCAGCCATTAATTCGGTCAGTTCTAATTTCTGTAATTCTGACAAAAAATCAGCCNCATAAAGTTCACGATGCAGTTGATTTACAAAATCTGTNCCTGCTAAACCATATTTGTCCAAAAGTTCCCGCAGCCTCCTTCGAGCTGCATGGAATCCATCCTGTCTACAGGCCATAAGATATCGATGTAATGATTCAGGTGGTGCGGTTGCGCTAGTCTCATAAATTAGAGGTCGTGTTACGTTCTTATCAAGGGCTGCAGCAACTTGAAGTGCAGTAATTGCCTTTCTTAGATCACCCTGGGAAATTCTTACCAAAGCCTCCGCTGCTTCTTCATCCAATTCCACATTTTCCGATTCTGCAACCGCCTTGACTTGGCTCAGCACATCAGCATCGGCCAACGGTCTAAAACGAAACACTGCACATCTGCTTTGTATGGGTTCGATTATCTTGCTAGAGTAATTGCACGACAGAATAAATCTACAGGTTTGAGCATATTGTTCCATTATTCTTCTGAGTGCTCCTTGAGCATCATGAGTTAAAGCATCGGCCTCATCAAGAAATATAATTTTGAATTCTGCATCTCCGTAAGGTGAGGTCCTTGCAAATTGTTTAACTTTGGTTCGGATACTCTCNAGTTTTCTCTCATCACTTGCGTTCATTTCAAGCAAATTATTTCGGAACTCTGGTCCGAAAACATCTCGAGTTAAGGCCATTGCTGCAGTGGTTTTTCCTGTACCGGGTGGCCCTGCAAAAAGAAGATGAGGGAAATCCGCCAGATTTGCGTATGATGCTAGTCTTTGAACTACTGAAGATTGACCCTTTATGTCCCCCACAGTTCGGGGACGATGACGCTCAACCCAAAGTTCGCTCATGCAAATTCACGTCATAAAAGGACGAACTTGAACCTTCGCTTTGTAAAAAACCCGGGAATATAATCGGCCACCCTACGGGNGGCCAGCCGAAAGGAAACTATACCACCTCCTACATTGGTTGCGTGAGCCCCATGTCATCGAACGACCGTAACCGCCGGAAAATCACGACATCTTTGTTATTGGTAATTATGTTCCTGTTTGCAGATTTAGCATTACCACAAGCCATTCCTGAATGGTCAAACGACGAATTGGAAGAAGAAATTATAGTTATGAGAACCACTTCAACCTTCAATGCAACTAAAGATTCTGGCATTGTATCAGGTAGTCCGAATTCATTTTATGGAGGTGATTCGACTGCAGATTTAGGAATTGGACCAAATGGCGAATCAAGAATTCTAATCTCATTCAATAATTCGGTGCCAAGCGGAGACATGGTCAATGGTGCTACATTATTCTTGACATGTGGGATTGAATTCCAAGATCTAAATGACATTAGCATTTATGCTACAAGAATGAAAAAGGACTGGGATGAAAACAACGTTACTTGGAACGAAAGAGATGCTATGATTTCATGGACAATGGCAGGAGCTGACGCTTTGACTGAGAGGGGGGAATGGGAGCCTCCTTTCTATGGTTATTCCAACAATACCTTCCAAATCAACGTCACNGCATTGGTCCAAGATGCAGTGATAAACTCAAGAAACACCATTGACATCTTGTTAGCCGCAACCGGACCGTCTTACACATGTACAATGTCTGAATCAAATGATGTCAACGACAGACCCTCGCTTTCTATCAATCACCAGAATGGAAATCATACCAACGGAGGTTCGCTGAGTCCAAACTTTGTAGAGGATGGCGCAGCCATAATGGATGAAGATTCATTCATACTCTCTGCTGCGACAAACCCGGAATTGACATGGGGAAGTATGTCTGGCATATCTGCTCAGGTTCAATTGTCGACAGATTCTGAATTTAAATCAACTAATGATGATTTTTGGTATTATAATTCTGTAGTTAATTCCTCTCTATTTACAATAAATTCTGGAAATGGAGAGATGACTATACCCAATGGTCATGAATTAGATAATTCAACAACAATGTACTACAGAATGCGGGCTGTTGACTCTTCTGATACAATCGGACANTGGNANTCTGGATACTTCCANTTGCCAGGTCACACCGTCACACANGTTGGTAATTANGGNCAATTCAGTATCGGCTTCAATAACCTTGGTCTACAGGAAGACACTATCGNAGATACATTCATAGACTCAAGTAGTCAGATGAGAAACCAAAATATGGGTTCCGAAGGAAACATAACTATTGGGACTTCATCCTCAACCGAGCAATATGGGTTGATGAGGATTAATCTTGATGACGTTGGATTACATTCAAACTCCTCGATTATTTCTGCTAACCTCTCGCTTGAGAGAAACAGTTTCAGTGGAGCGGCTAATGTCAGCTTGCACATTATGGATTCTGAAGAGTGGACCGAATTCGATGCCACATGGAGGAAGTATGATGGCACACTCAATTGGCAAGACGGGGGTAGAATTCCGTCGATGTCAATTGGAACATTTGCAGGAGATCAAACATCATCTGATATCAACGTCAATTTGACTGCTGCAATACAAAAATGGATTGACGATAATAACGCTAGGANTCAATCCGGTCAGGCACCCAATCAGGCTCTAGACATAATGATGGTTGCATCAACATTTGGTATTGAAGAATCTACAACTAAATTTGTTAATATTTGTTCAACAGATGCCTCCAATTGTAATACTCCAACCTTGCAAATAACCTATGACTGGGATAGTAGCGGACCTCCTGCAATTCCTAGCCACATCTCTCCATCAGACGGGCATGCTGTTTGGAACCTTACAGGTCACAACCTAACCGGAAATACAATGCCAACACTCTCTTGGGACACCAGTACTTCTTGGAGTGGTAACATGCTTCTGCAATTATCGAGCGATGCAGAGTACAGAAATATCGTACATTCTTTCAACACAGGTGTCGATAATGACTTCGCACCAACAGACGGTAACTGGTCAATCACAAGTTCTGATGCTCTAGATGAGGGAGTAATGTATCACTGGAGANTAGCCCAAATAAATACTANNAGTNACCATCATTCATGGTGGTCTACATCCTCATTTTTAGTTTCAGGACTTGAATCTGAATATTTGCAGAATGAGGATCACAGATTGCGATTATCTCATGGTAATGCTACAACTGCAGGAGATGCACCNAGTTGCGAGGACACCTACATTGACAGCGGCACGCCAAATACAAATTACAACGGCGAAGATGAAATGCAAGTGTCATACAATACATACCCTTCTGAAACGANCATACTAATCGGTTGCGATCTGACTAGCCACCTGATTCCAAACGGCTATGCGGTGAAAACAGCAACTCTGAAAATGAGATTGGCAGATTTCCCATCTGGAAATCCAATTATTTCTGCTTGGGAAAGTATGCAACACAACTGGTCTGAGAGTGGAGCAACNTGGTCCAAATATGATGGGACTANCGCATGGGGGACCAGTGGTGCAAAGGGATGGGAAAAAGGAGGTCTCCTCGATTCTGCTTCACTAACTAGTACCACTTCNGCTGGAGATTGGGTGGAGTGGGACATCACACTCGCGGTTCAGAATGCAATGCGAGAAGGCCGGTCAGTTGATTTAATTCTGGGAATACTCGGCTCCGGTTCTGGGAATAATAGAGACGCCTTGTTTTATCCTAACTCCGCAAATTCAGTGAACAGGCCAGAAATCTCGTTTGTTTACGTACCCGGTTCAGACGCCATACCATCAGAACCTGTACCGCAATTGCCTCTGAATGGTTCTTGGTCGGTTCAGAGCGGAA
The DNA here is from genome assembly GCA_002720115.1 of Methanobacteriota archaeon. Classification (GTDB taxonomy): domain Archaea; phylum Thermoplasmatota; class Poseidoniia; order Poseidoniales; family Poseidoniaceae; genus MGIIa-K1. Next base: position 96,057 of record PBGS01000012.1, on the reverse strand, counting down.
TTAACCCGGCACCTGATGCTACACCACAGTTGTCATGGAATCTATCATCAACAGGAACTACAATCGGCGGTTGGTCTATTGAAATGGACACTAGTAGCTCCTTTGATTCTCAAAATCTTGTCATGGCCACGAGTTGGAATGACAACGGTTTTGATGTCATAAATCAGACCTTCAACGTCAGTAGTCCACTCGACACAGGCAATGTTTGGTATTGGAGAGTGCGTGCCACAAGTACAACAAACCAAATCGGTAACTGGTCGGATAGCTTCCACTTTTTACTTCCCGATTTAACTACATGGAGCATAGATTCAAACTCTGCTGCTGTCGAACTTAGACATCGCGATGCAATGCCAAGTCTCAATCTTCCGAACTTTGTAGACACATGGGTTGCAGACTCCGGAGTTGGTTCAACCGCAAACCAATCATCATCATCTACGCTGAGAGTCGGNACTAGTAGTACGGGAAACAATGCTACGGCTCTTCTCAGAATACCTTTGACCGATTTGCCTAACCCGCAAAATGCGCACATCTCCGAAGCTGAACTGAATCTCTATGCCCAATTTGGCTCTGACATAGAAAACGCTGTTTCGATACACAAATCGTTGATGAACTGGACTACTGGTGCGAACGGTACAACCTACGACGGAGTAAATAATTGGTCTAGTCCGGGTTCAATGGGTACATCTGACAGAGGATACATGATAGATATACAGCAAAGTAAGTCGGCAGACTGGATGAAATTCGATATAACTGAATTAGTACAACAAGCATTCGCAAATGGTGATTCTTACATCTCATTGACAGTTGTTGGTTCCATAGGAGATGGTCAAACATTTATCACATCAACCGACGGTGCTTCTGGTGAAACTCCATGGTTAAATCTAACTTGGACGACTGGTAATGCATCATCTCCAGAAATTGCAGGAACTAATACCAATCCAACATCTAACGAGATAATTTGGAACACCTCTGGACACGCCCTGCTACCAAACACGCAACCAACGTTTGCATGGAATCACTCCAGCCAATCAAACGTCGATCACTGGAGGATATTCATTTGGGATAATTACAGCGATGAAAGAGACGGTTGGTCGGTTTATGACAGTCGAGATTCGTCTGCGGGATGGGATTTGACAAACCAGACTTGGATTCACCCCAGCGATTTAGATGCTGGAGATTCCTATCTTTGGTTCGTCCAACCAATTACCGATGACATATTGGGTGCAAGAGGAGCGAGTACTATTTTCCACATTCCTGCAAGCACAGGTTCTCAGATCAATTCCACACACGCTGAGATTTCCTTCCAAGAAGGTCAACTAGTCGATGCATTGGATTATCCGAATATTTTCCTTGACACAACAATTGATTCTGGTGCCGCTAGCCTAGGGTTTGAAAGCTCTACAGANTTGGGTATGGGACTATCCTCTTATTCGACTTTGACAAACTTCGAATCGATTTCACTCATACAAATTAACTGGTCTAATTTGCCAATCCCTTCTCCTCACGAGTTCACTGAGGCGAGCATTACCCTAAACAGGATCAGCGGTGGAGAAACAAACCAAGAAACGATAAGAGTAGCAATCTGTGAAGCCAAGCAATTGTGGAATGAGAGTGCAACTTGGAACTCTCCAACAGGTGGAACAGCAAGTTGGGTCGACGAACCATGTGAAACGCAGTTCAAGATTGTGACGCTAGATTATGAGGATAACTCAATTGAATTTGACATCACATACGCAGTTCAACATGCTCATGCTAACGGGACAGACATGGTAAATCTCGCATTTTATGTCATAGATGATACGAATGATGATTGGAAATTTGCAAGTAGTGATTACACCTCTGACCCCACAAACCGACCTGAGGTGTCACTGACTTGGAAAACAGGTACGCAGTGGCTCCCATCCGAACCTACTGGATTATTCCCTTCAGACGGCTCTACCTTGTGGAATGCAACATCCTCAAGGCCTAAAGGTGTGGAAGAAGTAACCCACAACTGGTCCTCTCCAGAAAGTAACGAGACAAGATGGATTGCACAAATATCGGGTGATGAGTCCTTTACTAACGTGAGTACGACGATGACTATTGATTTTACAGATAACAACACATTTGATGGTGGCTGGGATTACACAAACCTGTCATACACTTCAGANGTTGAGAGTTCTGGTGACTTCTGGGTTTACTGGCGAGTCAGGGCCGAACAAGACCACCGATTAGGAAAGTGGTCAGATGTATACTCTTACAGAGTACCAGATGCTATTGGATTTGATGACGGCTTTGGAAATAACACTGTTGTCTTACACCACGGATCTGTGTTCGAAGAGACTGGAGATTTGCCAGGAGTACCCGATGCNACTATCGACTCTAATAGGGCAAACNCGGCANTAGGAGAAAACGGCGAACTTGACCTTGGAATCTCATCAGCAGGGTCTGGAGAGTCGAAAATCCTGCTGACCTTCGATCTACTAGAAATGCCATTCCCAGCGGCAATGACGCCTACTAGCGCCCTGNTGAGTTTATACAGAACTAATGTTACTGGAACTTCGTCACTTACTGTAAGCGCTCATGCTTGTGACACATTCCATGAGGACAATGTCACTTGGAATAATGCGCCGAGTTGCCTTAGCAGTGAAATCACGCGGTCAACTTTGCTTGTTGCGCCAGATACAGGTTGGCAAGTTTGGGACATTACATCTCTAGCCCAATCTAATGTGGCAAATGGAAACAAAACACTATCGATTGTACTTCAATCGGTCGGAACCCCTGGCTCAAGTCACTCTTTCTACGACAATACACACAGCGAATTTAGGCCAAAACTAACACTAGACTATGTGGACAATGTTGACGGAATAATTCCCCCTGCTCAACCTACTCTCGCATATCCTAGTGATGGAGACATATTGTACAATACAAGCACTTGGACATTACAATCACAGAACAAACCTCAATTGTCATGGAATAGCGTTACAAACGCAACAGGGTATATAGTAACCATAGCAAACACAGATGGGGAACAGAAATACAAGTCTTGGATAGACCCTGAGATAAATGGCACAGTGTTTACCTTTAGCGATAATCTGACTGCAGGAGATGTATACAGTTGGTGGGTACAAGCAATTAACGGTTCAATTCCCGGTCCGGCTTCGAGTAGAAGCACGTTCGCAATTGGTTCGCCAGTCGAGCATTCCTACAACGATGATCACACNTGGACTTACACCTTCCAAACCGGTAACGAAGTGGCAGATCTAGGTCATACCAATATCAGAGATTCATATATCGGCAGCGGCGAAGCTGATTCAAATCATGGTTCAGATTCACTGATTGTAGGAACCAACTGTGAGGGTCCAAACACCGAATGTAGGATGATTTTTGCTCTCGATAACAGCCAAGTCCCACTGCCGCTAGCGGCTAAGATTCACTCTGCTTCTATTCATCTAGAGGTTGAATCCTCAGCGACAGGTCAGATTGACTTGAGCGTCCACAGGTTGCTTACAAACGCTTGGACNCAGTCTGGTTCTACTTGGAATAGTTCTCAATCTGGGGTTAATTGGGCATTAGGTGGAATGGCGGCTGGTACTGAGTATGAGGCAACTCCAATCTCCGTGACCTCTATCGACTCGTCAACAACATCAGTTTGGTTGGATATTGGACATGAAAACATGCAAATGAATGGCGACCATGGTTGGATTGTTATCGCAAGTACTCAAGCAGGGTCAAGCGCTTCTGTTGAATTCTACTCAAGCGAGAGTTCATTGCAGGACAGACCGAAAATCTCGATTAATTACACAGACGTACATTCTGTNTCCATATCCCCATCAGGAACNACAACCGATGCTGATACCGNTGTTCAATTCTCACACATACTAAGCGATGCGGTCGGAGGAATGGTAGCGGAAGATGTAGTTTGGTCTGTAGCGCATGGCTCTAGCGGCAGCATCAATTCTGCAGGACTGTACACTCCAAACCAGGAGGGGNTGCAATACATCGAAGCATGCTTCGGAGTAATTTGTACTCAAGAAAGCATAACCGTTGTCCCCGGTGCCCCTGTATTGTTGGTCACTCCAGTGACTGAAGCCGCAATAACCGCTGATGAAAGTTTCCAAATTGTAGCCTATGTTGTGGACCAACATGGAAATGAAGTCTTAGGGGAAACCATCACCTACCAGCAAAGCAATGGAACCATGGTGGCGTCGACATTCTACCCGTACAATTCTGGAAATCAAACGGTGACTGTGGATTGGAATGGCCAAACAATTGATGTCAACATAAGCGTGATTGGAGGTACCCCTGTATATTACATTACAACAGGGTGCGAGGATGTCATAAAAGCGGGAACTACATGTGAATTAAGTTGGACATTNCACGACCAATATGGTAACATGCTTGATTTGAGTGACGGTGGTGGAATTACTTGGACCTACGGTGGGGGAGTGTTTACAGAATCAAATGGTACATTCTTTGCTGTAACTGTCGGTAGNTATGNGATCAATATGACATCGACTGAAGGGATATATCATGAGATACAAATTGAAATTACNCACGGTGCAATTGACTCTCTTGAAATTGATGCATCATCGACTTTTGTCACAGCGGATGAGTTTGTGTGGCTTAATACAACCAGAATCGACATTATGGGTAACAGACTATCAGTGGAGATTCCTCAAGAAAATTGGACGATAAGCGATGGTTCAATCGTTGCAGGTCAGCCTGCTGTTTGGGACGCGCAGAGGCGTGGTTCTAAGTCCATAACTGCAAGTTATGCCGGAGTTTCAAGTAGCGTGATGATACAGGTCACAGAAGGTGCAATTACCAATCTAATATTNGTAATCGATTCTGTTGAGCAAGCAGACAATGCAGAGGTTAACCTAACCGCCGATGANGAAATTACAGTCAAAGTTAAAGCTCAAGATTCTGATGGAAATAAATGGACAGCAAACGTTGCATGGAATATCGAACATGCACAATTTACAGACCAAAGCGTTCTACAGGAGATGACTTACGGGTCAACAACAAGATTTGTTCCTGTATACTCATCTGAAACCATGTACACACTACGTGCTACATACTCCGATGCTAACACTACCCTTGAAGCAACAATTGACATCTCAGTGGTTCAGGGTGATCTTGTTAGTGTAACACTAATTCAACCTGTAGACCTTAACCAAAATATAGACGCCGACCAAAGTGTCCAGTTCCTCCCACAATTAACAGATGGTGATGGAAATATGATAGATGCCTCGATTATCTCTTATACTTTAGAGNATCTTGATTCTGGTGATGTCTCTGACATAACCTCATCCATGGCGAACGATGGCGGATTGTGGGAAGCTACTCTAGTTGGTAATTATTCAATCACTGCTTGGGCGATTTCTAATGCGGGATACAATATTTCTGAAACAGTAACAATATCTGTAGACCACGGTAAGGCTGTGACTGTTGATATCGATGTGATTGCAAACAATGCGAAAGCCGGAGATGTACGTACCCTCACTATTACTGGTACAGATGCTGATGGTAACCAATTCCTCGAGAGCGTTCTTTGGACTAAGGATAACAAGGCAGTACCTCCTTCAAAGATCGAAGGAGCCGGTGGAATTTACAATTGGAGTGCTACGACAGCGGGTGAGCATACATTCAAATTCCGTTCTCCAAGTGGAGCAGAATCCGAATGGACAGTTACTGTTGTGCCTCACCAAACCGTAAACAGAATTGAATTGACAATCCTCGAAGAGTCTGTTATGCAATTGGAATCCTTCGACATTGAGGTGCGAACCTTCGATGCATGGGAAAATGAAATACCAGTTCCACCTGAAACNGAAGTAAAACTAACGGGAAGAATGACGGCTGAACCTATCGAGAATGGAAAATGGACAATTACAACGCTCGACGCGGAGGAACAGACCGTAACTATTGCAGTTCACAACAAAGAAGTATCTGGTATAATCCAAGTTGAAGGCACATTCATGGGATTCTTTGAAGCAGGAGGAACACTATACTACGCTGGTGGAATATTAGCAATTCTAGTTGTGATTGTCCTGCTTGTTGTGATCATAATGGTACTTCGCTCGGGCGGGTCCGATTATGATGACGATGACGAGGATGATGACGAGGATGACGATTACGCTTCTAGCCAGTCCGCAGCAATCAATACAGGACCATCAGGACCACCGATGACTAGAGATGGTCGAGAAGATTGGATGACCGATTATCGGGTTGACGAAGACGGAGNTGAATGGGGAGAAGATGATACTGGAAATTGGTGGTACCGTGACCCGGGAGCTAAAGACTGGAGCGAGTGGGCAGACTAATCGAAACAGATACTATGTTTGACTAAGTAGGAAACAAGGGGATCTGCGTGAAAAAAAGCACAATACCGATTTTGGTTGTCATTCTACTTGTCCAAATAACAACGCCAGCTATAGCCTCCAGCCCAGCCACAATCGAAATAGAACCACANCCTGATTCAGTTAGCACTGACCAGATACTTCGCTTTAATGCGATAGTAAGAGATACATCGGGAAATCAGGTCATGAACCAAATCAATTGGACTTCCAGCACGGGGGTTATCGACTCTGACGGATTCTTTACCCCAGGAATTTCAGGGACTGCAATTATTACTGCTGAAAGTGGTGGGATAAATACGACAACCACTATCGAGGTTACAAACGGGCTACCTTATGGTATTTCTGCAAANTTTAACACCACAAATGTGAGCGTAGATGAAACTATCAATTTGAATGCAACTCTCATCGATAGAGCGGGTAATCCACTACCTGGTGACTTGACATGGAGGTGCCAAAATGGGTTTATTGACCACGTTAATCAAACTTGGAAACCAGATGACCTAGGACAGGCGGTAATGAGAATCATATACATGGAACTAGAACACCAAGTAACATTCAACGTTATTCCGGGGAATGCAACAATTTTGGAGATTCCATTCGGTTTAACTATACAAAGCGGAACTACATTACATGTTATTCCAATAGCGAAAGATTCGTTTGGGAATGAAGTTGACCTCTCGGAGGTAGGGACATTAAGTTGGAGCGTCGAGAACGGAACTATTTCGGCATCAGGCCTCTATTTCGCAGGTGCTCCAGGGTTATGGAACATAACGGTAAACAGTTCCTCTGGAGCAAGTGGACAAGGNNCCATNAGAGTTCTTCCCGCTCAAGCTACNGGGCTTAGTATTGGAATCGAAAATNATGTTGTTCGCGCTGGTTCTATTGTGTCTTTANCTGCAATCCGTGCTGACGTTTTAGGAAACAATGGGGANGTATACCTCCCGCTNTCCAACTGGACCGTTCCAAGTGGCTCATTGTACGTCGAAGATAGTAAGGTTAAGTGGATACCATCAGCGATTGGAAATTGGACGATTGGGGTCGAAGATCAAGGTTTTTCAGCAACCATCCAAATTAGTGTAATATTAGGAGAAATATCTGGCATTGAGATTCTATTTNCTGAGAGTAATGTAAAATCTGGAGACCTAATTGTAGCCTCTATATCTGCGTTTGATAGTGCTGGCAACAACAAAGCTGTAATTGGCGCATGGACGATAGATGAAGAATTATCACCAACAAATAATGCCGGGTGGTTTGAATTNCGTCCAGGACCGGTAGGAAATTATTCGATTTCTGCGATTTGGTTCGATAATGAAACCCAAACTGTCCACGAAACCGAATATACCGTTAGCGTCGANTGTGGCGAACTAGCAAGAATAATACTGCCACAAAGTGGCACAAGAGTCGCATCTGATGATGTCTTGGAATTGAGTCCTATTTTNGAAGATGAATATGGAAATACGGTTGATGAGGTTCAGGTCAATTGGGTCGTAGATGGTGTTGATAGGACTATGGAAATTCGACTTGCNGGTGGCAAATGGGCACCAAATTCGCTTGGCATGCATGAAATAAGAGCNATGGCACAGGGAGTTTTTGCCATTACCGACATTGAAGTCGTTGCAGGAACCGCACGATATATCTCCACAAATCACGGTGATGGAATAGAGGTTAGAAGTGGTGAGACCGTTGAAATAGAGATATCAACCCGAGATGTCCACGGCAACACAGCACTTGCATCTGAGATAGATTTTGATTATGAGGACCCGCTTGGGATTATTACGGAATCATCCAAAGGTGATGGTTATTGGATAATTGAAGGCGGCCAGGCAGGAATTTGGAATTTACGGCTGCAAACAGGTTCCGCCACAACAGACATAACTGTACAAGTAAGTTCAGGAGAACCAGTCCGCCTACTCGCTGAAATTCCGAAGGATAGTCCAGAAGAAGGTGGAACTATGATAATGAGAATTCATGCTGTTGATCAAGCAGGAAATNGAATTGAAATTCCAAGTGATGAAATTACAATAAAGTGCACTGCTGGACCTGTTGAACACCTGGCAGCAGACACCTATGAAGTAACGATGGAAGAATCCGGTGAATCTCAGTCTTGCAATGTATTCTGGAACGATCTTGTCGCACAAAGATTCTTTGATGTTGATGCAGTATTGTTCGGCGGAGGATTGGGCAGTTCTAATACCGCTCTGACACTACTTTCAATTATCATTTTCTTATTCATCGCAATCATGGTCGTGCTGATAAGAAGAATGAAAGGAGAATCTGAAGATGATTACGAGTGGGACGATGAGTTTTCAGACGAAGAGGATGTCTACAGTTACGATAACGAAACACAAAGTGAGCCTCATCAAATCAAGGAAGATAGCAACATAGTGGAAACCGAGCCAGAGGAAGAAGAACAGCCCTCTGTGGAATCTAAGGAAGATTTGCGAGCAAAACTCGCTGCAGAAGCAAGACGTACCGGAGTTATGCAAGCAGCTCCCGGAACCGAACAAGGCAAAACTGGATGGTATATTGATTCCGATGGGCAACTAACGTCTTGGTTGGTGAGTGATACCGGAGAGTGGACAAGAATGTCTTAGTCATTCTTCCTGACTCGACTTTTTCATTTCATAATGCTTCTTGCCATAGATATAGTAGGTTGAAACGCCTATTATGACTGCAGCCCCCGCCCCGATGAAAGCTTTTGATCCCATGATTATAACGAGTGCAGCACCCGCAACAGTTCCAAATATCTGTACCCAAGGGTATAGTGGAGATTTGAATGTTGGTTGATACCATTCAAATTCTGGCGTATCCTTTCGCAGTACAATTACACTTACATTCAGTACAACAATCACCATAATTTGGAACCCTGATGCTAACTTTGCTACATCTTTTACTGGCAAGGTAAGAATACTTACAGCCATGGTGACTGCAGTCAGTATTATTGCCCAGTGAGGGGTTTCAAACCGCTTGTTCGTATTGCTAAGAGTATCTGGAATTAGCGTATCTTTTGCCATGGCAAACAAGAAGCGAGATGCAGCTAATAGTCCGGACAATGCCCCCGATATCATTGTCAGAACTGCAAGAATAGCAAGTGTAACTCCTACTTTTGTCGAGGCCACGGCATCAACGAATGCAAAGATTGGATCTTCTCTCGGAGAACCGTTACCATCCAACCACCATTCTCCATCTACAGAAGCCATCATCACGATTGTCACTATGACATAGAATAGTGTTATTACGAGTAATGAAATTAACATACCTCTGTGCAGGTTTTCTTCTGGATTTTTTATTTCCCCACCAATTGCTCCTGCCTTGTAGATACCGGCGTATGCAACAAATACCAGAGCAGCAGCCTCTGCTACAATACTTGGATTATTTTTAGAGACAGTAAATGCCCCATCTATGGGTATTGATAAATCGAAACTGGATTCAAAAATCTGCATAAAACAAATAATCAGTATCAAGATGGTTGTCAGTGCTAGGATAGGGGTTTGAAATGCCTTTACCTTTTTGATTCCTAAAATGTTTAGGAAGGTGATAAGAGCTAGGGCGGCCATTATCATCAAAGTGGAATTGGTTGTTATATCGAAGTAATTTGTTACGGCGTACATGTAGGCTGAGAAGCCAATAAGAGCAAATGCTGATTTCAACAAAAATGAAGCCCACAGCCCTAACCCGCCAATCGTTCCAATCAATGGGCCAAATGAGCGCTCAAGATACAAGTATGCGCCTCCATTCTGCGGCATTGCAGATGCTAGTTCTGATTTTGATAATGTTCCCGGCAAAAATACCAGACCAGCGAGAAGAAACGCTATCCATATTCCTGGGCCCATAACTGCAGCAGCAAAAGATGGTAGTACGAATAATCCAGAACCTATGCTTGCCGCCACGGTTACGATTATGACTCCTACTAGAGTAAGTGACCTCTCAATCGTGTATTTAACGTCTGAAACGACACCAGAAATGTCGCCCTTGAGTAACTTTCCAGTAGTAGATTTAATGTCCAATAAAATTCCTCCAAAAAACAAACTAAGTTTCCGTTTTACTGCATTAAAAATTGCGTTGTTGCCCGTCAGCGGACAAAGGTAGTTATTATTTGCTCAATAAGACTATGCTTTTTCCCCGGAATACGGAAATTAGGCTTTGGCGATTACCTTCATCTCTACTGCGATAGGTGTAGGCAGGGCTCGTATGGCTAGTGTTGTTCTAGTAGGGCCAACCTTCCCCAGGGTCTCAGCCCAAACTTCGTTGTAGCCTTGAAAATCACGATCCATGTCTACCAAAAATGATGTCACATCAATCACATTTTCTAGGGAAGAACCAGCCTCCTCTAAAATACGAGCAATGTTATCGACGACTGCTTTCGTTTGTGCTTTTATGTCGTAATCAAGTGGTTTGCCTGATGCGTCTTTTATTGGGCCTCCAGGAATTGAATTGTCTCCTGGTTGCCTTGGCCCAACTCCTGAGAGGTAAATTAGATCCCCTTCTCTTCTAGCATGAGGATATGCACCGACTGGTTTTGGTGCTTTGGAAGTGTTTACTGCATTCTCCCCTTCCACAGGCTCGAATAATGCAGGTCCTGAATTAGACACGGTTTCTTTGACTATTCCTGGTGCAGAATCGAGCACATCCCTGTCTCCGCCATAAAATTCTACATCATCCTCATCATATTCCTTATCTCCAGTTCCGTTTGACTCCGGACTTAGACTAACCACAGCAGCCCCAGCACCATGTATTGGTTCATACGCCATGATTTCACCTGTCAAATCATTACGATTGTTGTTCATAGCTGACAACCACCACATAGGTTTGAATGCAACAACTTTCTTTACTCTTATTTGTTCGTGTATCGTTCTAGACAATTGACCAACATCTTCCAACCTTCCTTCTGATAAAAATTCTAGAATTTTACGGTTCCACTCGTCATCCTTTAGAGAATGAATTCTATCTTCGTGGGGCTCGATTGGTTCTGTAAACATGCGATTTGAGAGAGACATAACAGAAACAGCAACTGCTTTCTTACCTTGTGACTTAATCACATCCATGCAAGCCTTGGCAAGTACTGTTGTCTCGGCACGATTAGAATATACGTTGGTAGAACAAATTACAGCGGGTATCTTGTTATCAGGATTAAGTAATTGTAAGGCTACAACTGAGCCTACATCGACAGGAAAACCATGGTAAGATACAGTTCTCGATTCTAGTCCTCTCTTAATATTAGCTTCGTTCCAAGCTAAGGCAAATTCAGAATCTATGTTCAAAGAATAGTGGATACTTCCTAAATCATGAAAATCTGCATCAACCATAACCCATTCTGGGTTAGGATCCGCTTGGATTTGATGCCCTATCACACTAGGCCAGAGTGTGGAGTATATTATTATCAAATCAGCCTGGCTTTCTTCAATTTGTTTTTTTGCATCACCGTATGCATCTCTAATTCTTTGCCAGCCCTCATTTTTTTCTGGACATAGAAGAGGATGAGGATGTGGTGGAACAATAAGGGACTTGACTACCTCTCCAGCCATCTCACTCACTCCAATTTCTGCACGGCCACTCTACAATTGCATTACCTGTGCCAATGATTGTTCCATAGCCATGAAGCGTGGCAGGTTGCTTTGGTACTCCCATGGTCGAAAGGAGCCAAGTGAGCGCACCACCGTCCGTTTCAGCGATTGCTTGTTCACAAAATTCCGGCATTTCATTGATGATCTGTTGTGATTTACCTGCACGCATTAATTCGATTATGCGCATGTCCCAAAGGTGCATTGCGTGGCTAGTTATGTGCTCTTTACTCATATCTTCAGGTGGAGATGTTTCTGTGACAAAGTGCCGATGTGAAAGGGAATTACTAGCGATTAGCAAGCATTTTTTCCCACTTTCTTCTATTGCTTTAGCAGTTGACTTACCTAATTCTATCATCATCTCTTGCATCACTTCCACAGAATAATAGGATAAACTTCTGTTTGACGAAATGGAGACAATTGGCTTGTCCCACTCAGGACGGACCATATGGCACGAAACTATCGTACCGTAGTCGACTCTGAAATCCGGATTTGTCATCATTTTTACAGACATACCTTGTGATTTGGCTTGGTCGTGAATCTGCTTAGAGAGTTCTACATCAATGCTCAGGTCATAATTGAACCGAAATAGGTTTGGAAATACAGGGTCGACACTTTTTGATGAGCATTTTTCTACACCAATGAAGTGAGTGCCAACATAGGTTTGCCAGTGGGGCGAGAGAATTACAATTACGTCATAATCAACTCCTTCTAAAGATTCACGTAACCTCTCATAACCCCATCTTAGCTGTTCCCAACCGCCTTCTGAGACCGGTTCATTTTGTTCCGGATTTTCTGCATATACCAAATGAGGGGGGTGAGGTGCGAGGCATCCTGCTACTATGCTTCCTTTCGCCATGTGCACACCAGAACGTTCCGCATCTTCTATTCATCGGCTCCATCTCGGCCTATACATGCAAGAGAGAGCAGACATGAAATTCCGCCACGTCATATATCCAGCAATTTTTGCGATTTTGCTTGTCTCTGCGCTTGTTATCCTTCTTGATGAAGAGAAATTACCGATTATGATAATCGCATTGCTAGCCTCTGTACTATTCGCACCTTTACTGGCCAAAATAACAAGGGCAGGAGATATGAAAGAACATGCCATTGGTATCGCTGTGGTTTGTATTCCAATGGCTGCATTCTGGGCAATTGGTCCAAATTATTTCAACATCGCTTTACCATTTTTAGTGTGGATTTGGCAGTGCGCATCTTGGTCAAAACAAGACCACCCGCCATTTCGATACGGAATTTGGCATGGATTTGGAATCGCTTCAGCCATTCTTCCAGGGGCTATGCTAATTGCAAATTTTGCTTAGTAGGACTCCTCAACATTGGGAAAGTCGCCCGTTCTTACATCTGAACAATATTGTTGTACAGCGTTGGTGATTTTGCTTTCCAGATCGAGATACCTTCGTAAGAACCTTGGACTAAAATCTGTTGTGATGCCTAACATATCATGCAGAACCAAAACCTGCCCATCACAATCTTGTCCGGCACCTATGCCAATTGTTGGTATCGACAAGGCATCACTGACCTGCTTTGCCAGATGTGCCGGTATTTTTTCTAAGACTACAGCAAAACAACCTGCTTCTTCCAATAGTTTGGCATCTGAAATAAGTTTTGATGCCTCCTCTTCCTCCTTAGCCCTCACAGTATATGTCCCAAACTTGTAAATCGATTGAGGAGTAAGCCCTAAGTGACCCATAACTGGTATACCTGCTGTTAATATTCTCTGAATACTTTCGACAATTTCTGCACCACCTTCTAGCTTGACGGCGTGTCCACTTGATTCTTTCATAATTCTAATTGCACTCTCCAAGGCGATTGCTGAATTACCCTGATAAGTACCAAATGGCATGTCTACCACTATCAACGCTCTGTCAACCGCTCTTTCTACACACTGTGCATGGTATATCATGTGATCTAGACTCATGGGAACTGTTGTATCACGACCAGCCATTACGTTTGATGCTGAATCTCCAACAAGAATCACATCAACGCCCCCACGGTCAACTAATTTTGCAAGACTAAAGTCATACGCTGTGAGCATGGTAATTTTTTCACCCGCTCTCTTCATTTCTTGAAGAGTGTGGGTAGTCACTTTCTTGGCGTTTCCATGTATTGACATCGGTTTGCCTCCATACCCCCGACATATATCTCTGTCTTCAATCTTCCATGATGCAAATATTTACTGCTTCAGAGAAAAATCCTACAGACCACAGTCCTCCTTCACGGCCGACGCCACTGTCCTTTACTCCACCAAATGGAACTCTCAAATCTCGGTGGAGCCACGTGTTAACCCAGACCATACCAGAGTCTATTTTTTCTGCAATTTCCCGACCCTTTGATTTTGACCAAACGCTGCCTGCTAACCCATACTGGGTTGAATTAGCCATCTCGACTGCTTGCTCATCACTATCGAATTCATGGATGGTTACAACAGGTCCAAAGATTTCCTCTGTTGCAGTTCTAGATTTGTGAGAAAGGCCAGCAATTACGGTTGGTTCTATCCATGCTCCAAGTTTGTCAGGACAACTTCCTCCTGCCAATATTTCGCCGCCTTCTTCAATTGCTAGTTGTATGTAAGAAAGTACTTTTGTTCTGTGATCATCACTAATCACAGGACCAATTTTGAAAGTCTTGAGTTCTTCTAAATAGCGAGATATGAAATCATCATATATTGAAGAATGGACCAAGATTCTTGATCCACATAAGCAAATTTGTCCAGAATTCAAGAAAGATGCTCTTAACACACCCGGTACTGTGATATCTAAATCAGCGTCACTCAATATTAAAGAAGCATTTTTACCACCAAGTTCTAGACTTAATTTCTTGAACATAGGTGCTGCTGTAGCTGCCACAATTTTTCCTGTTTCTGTGCCACCAGTGAACGAAATAGCCCTTATTTCAGGGTGTTCTACTATGGCCTGGCCGACTTCAGGACCATACCCATTAACGATATTTAGTACGCCATCAGGAAGCCCGAGTTTAGTGCAAACCTTTCCCAAAAAGTGTGCAGTAAGAGGAGTAAGTTCGCTTGGTTTTGCAATGATTGTATTTCCCATTAAGAGGGCTGGTGCTATCTTCCAAGATAGTAAGTAAAGAGGTAAATTCCATGGAGAGATTAAACCTACAACACCCACTGGCTTCCGTAATACGTAATTTATTGCATCATCCATTTCAAACTCTTGTGACTCGAGATTCCTACCAAAATTTGCAAAAAATCTGAAGTTGTTAACAGACCTTGTTGCATCAACGTTCAAAGCTACGTCCAGTGGTTTACCAGTATCGAGAGACTCTAACCTTGCTACTTCGTCAATATTTGCCTCAAGTGCGTTAGCAATCTTATCCAACCAATCGCATCTCTCAAGAAGGCTCAAGCCACTCCAACCTGGCAAAGCCTTCTTGGCAGATATTACCGCATCACCAACATACCTAGTTCTGGGGATTTTAGCAATTACTGAGAAATCTAGCGGGGAAATGTTATCAAAATTTTCTTCTAACTCAACAAATTCGCCGCCTACAAGATTCTCAACATGAATCATGCATCCACCTCATAGTGCCACCTATCTTGGTCTGGGTCCCACTCATCCCATGTTGGGATTGTTTTCAAGACGTCATGCAAAGATTCTGGAACAATGCCAGGAACAATAAATGCTTTTTGACGATTTAGCGGATATGGATTTCTCAATTCAATTCCAAGGCAACCAAGAATAGACCTAGCAACATACCATGTGGCTTGTGAATTCCAACCATGTGCAATTTTCACCACTATCCCAAGACCTTTTGGATAGTCCGGATGTTCAACAGCCATTCCGAGCAAACCGTCTGCGCCCTCCTTTGCAATCACCTTACCATTTCCTATTTTGAGTATGGTGGAATCAAGCCTGTTGAACCCACCAACCAAGTCTGGGTTTCTACACATAGCCTCCCAAATCCAATCCTCGTCTTTATCGCGAACTAAACCGGCATATATCTTAGCCAGCTCAGCCACTGTGTTTGAGACAGTTGGTAAACCGCATCCATCTTTAGCAATCCGTAAAGGATTCCAGTCTTTACCTAGGAACCTCCTTAGTTGCTCCATATATGCTTCGAATACCTTGTGTGTCGGCAGCGTGTAACCAGCACGATTCCATCCTTTGAGCCGACAACCAGCAAGAATTGCGGCGTGCTCCCCACTGCAAGTATGATACCATCTTCTAGGTCTTCTTACCTGTCTTCCAAATTGGATTAGAGGAACGTCGACTGGTGTTAGCATTAATGGCCATTCTGCTTCGAAAAGTAATGATTGAGCTGCCGCTACATGTTCTGTATCGCCATTGTGACTGGCGACGGAAATTGCTTTCTGCTCCCAAGAAAAATCTTCCAACTCTTCGGTGAATGCTTTTAGCATAAACGGTTTCATCATCGATCTGCCATAGCAGAGGACGTTTCCCCCAAATGAATGGATAACTTCGTCTCCATGACACCATGCCACTGCTCCATGGATTGTTGTCTCGGACACTCCATTTCTCCTATAGTCTACTAAAGGTTCCCATTCAACATCTCTACCCGTGGGTATTCCTTCAACATCTTCGCCCAGTGGCGAATTAGGATAGATTGCAGATCCTGGTTTACCAGGTGCTACAGCAGAGTTTTTGTCATGCCTTAGACTCATCAATTTCACCTCACTAAAGGCACGACTTCATTCCACCATGCCTCCATATTTCTAACGACTCTTTCACTATCATGATTGAAAAAATCAAACCAACACATCAAACGATCCTCTGGATGGAATCTTTCTTTGACTTGAATGGCAACCTCTCTTGGATTTCCAATCAAGGCATTATCTGCTGCTTTCTCGACCTTTGTTGGGTCAAGAGTTCCCTCGAGAGCTTTCCAGTATTCACTAAGCGCTAACCGAGCTTCTTCCTTCGCAGCAGAAGACTGTTCTTCAGGGGTGAGACCTGGTTCTGCATTGAGAAATACAAAGGTCGTCCTTGGCATATCTCTTCTATGCCAATCTCCTCCGTCTGAATGAAACATTTGCTTCATCCTTTGATGAGTCGAATCAATAACCTCGGGTGAGGTTATTGATAGATTGAACACCTTTACTGGCATAATTTTGTTCACAAATTCTTGTGTTAAGGCATCATGAGTGCCCGCTACTAATTCAAGCTGCGACCTAGGCCAGTCTTTTGGCACAATCGAAATATCCTCGAAATCATATCTTCGATTTATACTAATTTTGTCAAAATCATTCCCCGCGGCGTTTTGAACAGCCCTCCATTCTTCTTCTGTCTTAAAGTGCTCACGAGTCAAGAACGTCTCTCTCATATCTCTAGAGTGAATTGTTTCACCTTTCAGTAATCGGAGGAATATCTCACTTGCCTCCATGAAAATTTGTTTCCTGACTGCTGACCAACCTGCTTCCTCGACTGAATTGCGTGGTACTATTCCATAAGGGCGTGCCATGAACTCAAAGCGACCTGCGCTGAAACCGACGTGGAGTTTTCGGTTTTGGTCAATGAATGAAAGGTATTGAACAGTATTCGCAATTCTCTCCGCTTGTGCGATTGGCCCTCCACTAGCTAGGATGCTTACTACTGCTGAACCGACATCTATTTTCCTTGTCCTCCTAAATGACTCCAGTGCTAGTTGACAAAAATCTGTGCAAAGTCCGACTTCTCCTTTCCAATGTGGAACTACCGGTCTAGAGTTGCTTTGTTGCGTATGAGTCGAAAGATGTGCTTGAGCAATCCATGCAACGCCAAAACCCAGCCGGTCTGCTGCTTCCAATTGTTGGAAATAATTCTCAAACATCTGTGACTCTGTAGGAGTGTAACCATTGTGGTCAGGGGTTTGTGATATTGAAAAGAAGATGTCGAACTCCAAGTAACCCCCCCTTCTACGGGAGAGGGGCTCAAGGTATCAACATCACTATTGTGAAGTTAATTTTGAGATTCTCTCTCGAACCGGTTCTGGAACTACAGCGCCGGCCTCCATGAAGACAGTCATGATATCTGACAACTGTACCATTGCTTCATCGGGCTGATTAGAAATCTCTGCAAGGTCAGCCAACCCCCAGCGGGCAACGAGTATTCCGGACAATTCATTTAGTTCTGCTGCGAGTTCTAGAGATTCGATGAGCATAGACTGAGCCTGCTCTAGTTCTCCTAATGAAGAATAAGAGTGTGCTAGGTCAGCTAGTGCCTCCATTCTTTCAAATTTCTCAGATTCTGGTATGATATCTAGCCTTTTTTGGAGGTGCAACTGACTCTTTTCAAAATCACCTTCTGATTTTGCAATGTGAGCAAGTAAAGCATGACCGTAAATCATTCCCTCTATATCATCTGCTTCCTCTCGCAGGCGCATTGACCTGTTAGCGAATAAAGCAGCTTCTTCACTACCAAGGGTCATTAGAGAAACGTGATGATAAATTCCAGCAGCAAGACCGGGTAGTCCCTCTTTCTCTGAAGCCACTGCAAGTCCAATCATCTCATCTTTGCTAGTCCCATTGTGTTTCATTAGTTCGAACTGACACCATCCTTGATCCTCTGGTTCAACTGAGACTTTTACTGCGTGATTCAGGAGACGTCCGACAAGAGCATCTCGGCCTAACTCTCTTGCTAAGTCAACCAGGTGTAAAGCAAGGCTTGTGTTGATTGAGTCAATCAATTTCCCATCTGCAAACATGTCCAACAGTTCTTCAGCTTGTGCCTGATTCATTTCTGTCAATGTAACACCTCAAATTGAACGCATACGTCCACCATCAACGGCTAAAGAAACTCCGCGAATTCCTCCGGAAATTGGCAGACATAGGTAAGTAATTGCCGCACCTGTCTCCAATGGATCAATCAAACGCTCAATAGGAACCTGAGACATCCAACCAGCGTGAATGTCTTCAATACTTTTGCCGGTTTTTTCATTTATGGAGGCTGCTAGAGACCCCAGCCTATCTGTATCTGTGAAACCTGGAAGAACATTATTGATAGTAACACATGTAGGTAATTCTCTGGATAGGGATTTTGCCCATGATGCCATTGCTCCTCTTAGAGTATTAGAAAGACCAATATTTGGAATTGGTTCCCTGACTGAAGTTGAGATTATATTTACAATCCTACCATATCCAACTTCTTCCATTTTTGGAACAAGGGCTTTTACTAATGCATGAGAGGCAAATAAGTGACGTCTGAATGGGGCTTCAAAATCTTCTATTTTGTTCTCAATTAGAGGACCTCCGGGAGGGCCCGCAGCATTGTTGATGAGAATATGACAAAATTCTACTGAAGAAATAAACTTGTTAATGTCATCTTGATTCTCTAAATCTAGGCTTACTGCCCGGTGACCATCCCCTTCTAGTTGTGAAACTAATTCGTGAGGGTTACGACTTACAGCAGTAACATTTGCGCCCGCTTTAGCTAGCATTTTTGCCGTGGCAGCTCCGATGCCTTTTGAGGCTCCACACACAATGGCATATTTTCCTTTAAGCGAGTTGGTCGAGAATGGAAACTCCTTTCCTAGCCAGTCCATGGCCGGGGCACATGGTGCTGGGTTTTGAACCTTACAACCAATCAGTAATTGTTTCAACCTGTGTTAACCAATCGTCGCTTGCTACATCAATTATGGAATAATGGTCCCCTGGTAACCAGACTGATTGGACCTCTACTCCCCTCGCTTTCATCGCTCTAACATACGATTCTGACTGAGTCCATGGAACATCCACGTCCGACTTCCCATGTATTACCAAAACCGATGAGACCGGCGGATTATCAACTGGATTTACTCTCCTCCACAATTCTTCGTTACCTTCTGGAGTACAACCCATCCATCTACGGACTGCATCTCCCCCATCGGATAACTTTGCATGGTCGGCTGCAACTAAATCAGCAATAGGAGACTGAGCTATCGCCAGCCATGGTTTTCTATCGGCTACGGCAGACATCACAAGAGCCAAGTGTCCACCGGCAGAATGTCCCATTATCATCGAACGGACGATATCAATTCCAGGGAGAAGTGCTAACTGGCCCCAAGCACGCATTACGTCTGAAAGTGTATCCATCCACACTCCCTCATCACCATCTTTCCACCTTTTAAATTCAACATTCCATGCTGCAATTCCCCTATCTGCAAAGTCCTCGGCAATGGGTGCCATCAAATCAAGACTAAATTTTTCCCTCCAAAATCCACCATGTATTAGCATGACGCATGGAATCCCTTCTTCATTCTGATAGGGAGAATCAGCATCCGGCATGTACAAATCCGCAAATTGCCATTCCTCTGCTCCCCATTGCATTCTGTCTACAGGCAACTAACTCAACTCAGGGAGTAACTCTGCTTCTGTCTCTCGGGAACAGAACCGTTTCTCTTACATTTCGAGAACCTGTTAGGACCATCAGCAGTCTTGCGACACCCAATCCCCATCCGGCGTGTGGTGGTGCCCCGTAGCGGAAGCCATCTGTGTAGAAAGTAAAGTCTGAAGGATCTAAATCCATGTTGCGAAGGTTTTGTTCTAGAACATCTACATTGTGTTCTCTCTGACCTCCACTGGTCATTTCATCACGACCGTAATTCAAATCGAATCCACGTGAAAGTTGTTCTCCGGTTGAACCCATTTCACCGGGAACATGGTGGATGTAGAATGGTTTCATCGACATTGGCCATCTAGGGAGGAAATGGAAACCTGGGTATTTTGCTGCAATAATATCACAGTGTGATGATTCTATGTCATCTCCCCAGGTTATTTCGACACCTGCTTCCTGAACCATTCTAATCGCATCGCAATATTCTATGCGAGGGAATGGTAGACTGGGGACTTCTACCGTAATCGGTTCATCCCCTTGGCTTTCTCTAAACTCATTGATTATGTCAATCTGGTCTTGATCGTTTTCTGCAACCATTTTCCAAATGTGATGAATCATTCTTTCTTGCACACACATCACATCATCATCATTCATCCAAGCGCCCTCTATATCAAAAGATATGAATTCGTTCAGATGTCTGTATGTATCGTGTTTCTCGGCTCGGAATGCAGGTCCAATTTCGAAAACTCTCTCCATTCCACCAAGAACTGTCAATTGCTTGTATAACTGCGGACTTTGGGAGAGAAACGCCGGTGTATCAAAGTACATCATTGGAAATAAATTGGTACCACCTTCAGAAGCCGATGCTATGATTTTTGGCGAGTTAATTTCTTTGAAACCCTCTGTAATCAAGTGCTCTCTGCCATACTGCAACACCCTTGCTCTGAGAGTGAACATTGCGTTTACATGGGCTCTTCTAAGATCGAGAAATCTGTTGTCCAGCCTGGTGTCTAGGCCAATCGATACTGTATCTGTTACACCTAGTGGCAGAGGTGTGTCCGCTTGTGCTAGAACTGTAAATTTTGATGCAACAACTTCGTATGAGGGCGGAGGTTGTGCTTCGCCTTCAGCCACTTTTGGTGGTCTTTTTTGAGCGACTTCTCCGACTATCTGAACTGTTGATTCTCGAGATAGGTTTTGAGCCCTACCCAAGTCCTCATCACTCACAGAATCTTGTTTTAAGAAAACCTGAATACGCCCAGTTCCATCCCTGATATCCATGAAGCAAATTTTCCCTTTGCCTCGGTTAGCTTCCATGTACCCACAAATTGTTACTTCAGATCCTACCAGTTCAGACCCATTATGCTGAATTTGGCCTAAAGTGTGAGTTCGAAAAGCCGTTGGATGCCAGACAGTGTCTCTCGCCATGTTTGAGGGGGTAACAATGACTAACATGAAGTCATCGCTGGCGTAAACATAGATTTGATAGAGGATAATAGTAGCGCTGTGTTCATGGCAGGGGAACTTTTCACATCGGAAAGCGTAGCCTCTGGTCACCCTGACAAATTGTGTGATGCAATCAGCGATGCGATTGTTGATGCGTGCATTAGCATCGATAGCAACGCAAGAGTCGCTGTGGAAACCAGCGTAAAAGGCGGCAAAGAGCGCGGTCTTATTTTATTAGCCGGAGAAGTGACTCTATCTGGCCAACATCCTGATTATGAATCAATTGCCAGAAAAACAGCATCTGACATCGGTTACAACTCTCACGAGATTGGATTCGATTCAACCAGTGAGGAAAGGTGCGAGGTAATCCAAAAAATCACAGCTCAGGCCGCAAACATTAGTCAAGGTGTAAACACACTTGAGCAAGGTGCTGGAGACCAAGGAATTATGTTTGGTTATGCATGCACTGAGACTGAAGAGTTTGAGGAACTTGAGGGAAGGTTTTTCCCACTAGCCGCATCTTTATCTCAGAGACTGACTCGTAGGATGACAAATGCGCGAATGGACGGTACTCTTCCATGGGCAAGGCCTGACGCAAAAAGCCAAGTGACAATCGAATATGAAAATGGCAAACCAAAGCGGGTTCACACCATTATTATTGCAATACAGCATGATAAAAATCTCAAGGATAATTTTGATGGATGCGAGAAAAAGGAACTTGAATTTGTAAAAAGTGAGATTGTTAAGCATGTAGTTGAGCATGCCATACCTCCCAAACTAATCCAAGAGCCGTACAATCTTGTTGTAAATGGAACGGGTAGATTTGCAGACCCCGGGGGACCTTACGCTGACGCTGGACTAACCGGCAGGAAAATTATAGTCGACACATACGGCGGAATGGGAAGACATGGCGGTGGTGCATTTTCCGGCAAAGACCCTTCCAAAGTAGATAGGTCCGCTGCATATGCTGCAAGATGGGCAGCAAAACACGTAGTAGCAGCCGGTCTTGCAAGTAAGTGCGAAATCCAACTCTCTTATGTAATTGGAGTTGCCAAACCAGTAAGTGTCAGAGTTGAATCATTTCAGACATCCCCTATATCTGATTCGGAATTGACTGAAAAAGTGAAATATGTTTTCGATTTTACCCCAAAATCAATTTCAAAAGAACTCGATCTCTTGAGGCCAATTTACGCTACTACGGCGTCAGGTGGCCACTTTGGTAGAACACCTGGCATAGATGGTGAATTCCCATGGGAAATCATCGATGAAGACAAACTAAACTCGTTAAAGAACTGAATATATCCGGCCCTTTGGGCCGATTGGATGAAAAGCCAGTATTGAGTCGGTTATGTCATGGGCCGCATATTCAGTGCACTAATTTTGGTCATGATTATGGCTGTCGCCCCTCTAATGCCAATTGCTAGTGCCCACCAATCAATTGGACTTTCAACAGATGTTAGTCATATCATACTTGCACCTGGTGAAGCCACGAACTTGACATTGACCATAGACAACAATGGCTCAGCGATTGAAACCTACTCAATTAGTGTATCTGGATTTGACAACGTTTGGGAAATTACACCCAGCGAGGAGAACGTTAGTAATGTCATACCGACTTTAAGCGCCTCAACAACTATTGCGGTCAGGCTAACCACTGAAGCACTTCCAAGCAATTCAGGCACTCTGACGATTACTGTAACGGAACCCGACGCAAATATCTCTAGCGAGATACAAGTCTCACTGTCAGTGATACCGAGATATATGCCTGCAATAGATGCAACAGCGGCTGGGGACAACGGTTTAGTACAGATGAATCCAGGAGAAAGTTTGAACCTAACAACTATGGTCACGAACAATGGAAATGTCAACGATACAATTCTTCTATCAGTCGACCAATCCCCCGACTTCTCTGGATTTTGGGCGAATTGGACAAGTGGAGGCAGTAGCAACAACACTGGAGGAAATGGCGGAAATAATTCAACTGGCAACAGCACCAACGGCAACAATACCGGAGGTAATAGTACAGGCGGTAACGGCTCCGGTGACGGGACGCTATCCCGAACAAGCACTACTGACTGGGAAGTTAGATTTTATGATGACATACTGGAGGTTATGTTGCCGGGTGAATCAAGGAGTGCTACCCTCGTAGTCTCAATACCAACAGACACTCGGCCAGGATTTTATGGATTTGATTTGTATGCTGCGAGCGCACAGGGTAATTTTTCTATTCAGACAATGATGGTTGTCAGTGTTACAGCGATTCACAACCTAGGAATTTCTCACACCAACATACACGAACTTCTACCCGGCGAGAATGCGACCACCACGATTGAAATGACTAGTTTATCCAATGCGGATGGAAATTGGACTTGGAGCATTAGCACTGTGTCGGGAGATTGCTACGGGCAGTTAAGTGAATTAGAGACCGAAATATTGGAAGATGATATCTACGAAGTCGATGTTTTAGTGACTGCGGGGATCAACACTCGCGTAAATGACGAGTGCGATTTAAGATTACAAGGAACACTTCAAGAGGATACAAGCGTAACCAAGGATTACAATTTCACCGTAACCGTTGGACAACAATGGGGATTGTCTATGGTCATACCAACCTCGATTAAACTAGATGTAAATACCCAAGAGAATTTCAACATCGCTATATCTAACGACGGAACTGAAGAGGACACTATCTCATTAACTGGCATTGATTCTGAGGGGATTATTTTCACCAATCCAGAACCTGTAACACTGAGTCGAGGTGCTTCACAATACGTTGTCGTGGGGGTAATTGTTGATTCATCTCTGGTGGGTGATATTACCCTGAATTTCACCATATCCTCTACAAATAGCGGAACAGAATCTGTAAACCAAAGCGGAATATTCGAAGTGAAAGAATTCTCATCACTGTCAATGACAGGACCATCTGACAATAGAATCGTCATATCTCCAGGTGACAATGCATCAATTTCATTAAATATCTCTAACCAAGGTACAAAAGATTTGGAACTCAGTGCCCTTATTTCTGGCCTGCCAAGTGGCATTAGCGTTGTATCTGGATTGAGTGATGTAAACCTTAGNGCCGGAGAATCTCTTGACATNGAGCTAAAACTATCAGCCTCTCTAGGAATNCAACCNGGCAGCACCCCNTTCATAATCAAATTTGATGGANTTTACNCCGATGTTCAACTTGAGATAGAACTGCANATNATAGACCGCAATGACNTTNCAATAGACTCCAGTGAAGACCGTATCATAGCCTCACCTGCTNANGACTCTAAAATTAGNGTAATNGTAACAAACCTAGGCACATCTCAAGAAACCTTCGTTGCAGTAATAAATAGCAGTGAGGTAAGCAACTATTTCTCTATAAGCGTGGACAAACTATCACTACAGCTAGACCCAGGAGAATCGGGAGCGATTGAAATATCTGCAAGAGAAATTGCGGTTGGAGCACCAAGTGGCGGAATAGACCTAGACGTGACNGTAACGAGCACGACAGATTCTTCGGTGACTGAATTGCTTACGATTAGTGTAGTACCGAGTATAGCGGATGGCTTGATTACAGTTCTAAGTGACGATGATACTGCAAGGCCTGGTGAAACAATTAGTGGGAACGTAATTTTGACTAATTTAGGCACCGCTGTTGACACATTCACCATAGATGCAGTGGAATTGAATTGTACGATANCTCAAAATGATGTTATTCTATCTCCAAGCATGTCATCCAGTCCNATACAGTGGTCTTGCGAAATTCCTGAAAACGAGAAAGCCCGGACAAGTGTACTAACNTTCAGACTCACCTCTGCNACTAGGTCAGATATGGTTGTGACTTTCAGTGAANTCTACACTATCCTTCCGACTTGGGGAGATCGAGTNGTTTCTTTCTCATTTGAAAATACTGACTTGATTTTTGATGAAAGCAACGAACAACAAACCATACCTCTGGAAATATGCAATTTAGCAAATACACAGATAACGGGCAGTCTTGTACTATATGGAAAAAATGAACCTCAATTCGATGGTGTGTTCTACAGGGCAGGTGAAACAGGAATTAACAATACGTACGAACTGGATAGCAATGAATGCCAGGATTTTAAATTGATGTTGCAACCCTCTATNCTTGACCGATTTGAGGCTAGAATATTTATCCAATCCGTATCAGAAATACAGGGAGAAAATGAAACTGACTTATCAAATGTCATTAGAGTCAATGTAGGTGGACCTGAACTTCCACCAGACGGTATTGACTTGGGGATATTTGAACTCAATAATCAAAATTCAATTATCGTTTTGCTGACGGGATGGGCACTTTCTGTTCTGCTGGTCTGTTACATCAAACTATTCAAGAAACCTCCAGTTGTAATTGAAGAGGAAGAAGAAGAACTGATGCCATTGGGGCCAAATGAAGTTCGAATTGATGAGTACAATAAGGTCTCGTGCACCGAATGTGAAGCNAGACTAGGTGTTCCAGAAGGAAGCGAACCCCCATTCAGATTTACATGCCCTCAATGTGATGCACGAATACGGGTTGTAGAATAGTCACGTCTTTTGAGCAATCAAAAGAAACGCGGTATGCCCGAAAGGACNGTTTACTGGCCTCATGCCACCCTTTGCGGTTANTCCCCACTGTCTTTCCATCAATTCACCAGCCCACTCNACTTTTAGTCCCATCTTTTCGCAGGCTTTCCAGCAGTTCTCCAATTGGCTTGTTGTTGGACAATAACAAGCNATTCTACCACCGAATTTTAGATAAGAGGCGCATGCAGATATTGCTTTATTATGTACAGGCATATCAAAAATCATAGCATCAAATTCTAAATCTGGCACNACATCTTCGACCATGCCATGCAAGTGAGTGTGCTTTGGAAATTCGTTGAAACATATACTCGCACGCTTCAAGTTAACCAATCCTGTACTTGAGTGATCCTCTCTAGGTTCTGCAGTAACAAGATGTCCCGAATTNCCCATGACATTCGCAAGATGCAAAGACAAACCTCCTGAGCCAAGTCCTGCCTCTAAAACCGTATCTCCGACGCCTATGCCCAATTTGGTGATGAAAAAACCTGCATCTTTAGCAGAAATTGTCTGAGCCTTTCTAGCCATTCCGGAAACTAATTCTGGAAGCCTAGCTGGCATTATCGTCAGATACTTTTGCCCGATTAGGACCTCGTCACCTTCAGAAAAACCAGAAAGCAGTGCTGCACTATTGATTACGCCTAGGCCCTTGTGTTTTTTTGCCTCGTCAATCAATTCAATTATGTGGATTCGCCCTTCTTTTTCCATCAGAACCGAATACTCTGCCATGTTATCCCGAGGGGAAGGATATCANGAACGATTCGCATCGTATTTNCGATATTACCCCCGTAGGGGGTGTTGACATTTTGTGCACATGTTCAAATACCATGTTTTCCAGTGGACTGCTATGACGACCNTACGTTCGACTGCCTACTCTATCGTTGGATTAATGCTTTTGAGCATCTTTGCATCTTTTGGAGGTTTAATCGCTGAGGATGAGAAAATTGCTCTCGAACTGGAAAAAGAGCCGACTGAATTCGAGGCCACTAGCCCTGGCCACCCTGTTTTTGCAGAATATATCGGAGCACATTGGTGCCCACCATGTAGAACATCATCCACAAATCTCCACAACTTGTACGGAACAAATGGAGGAGGAGGTACACAATCCCAAGACTTTACCTATGTCTCTTTCTGGGAATCACAAACATTGGGATGGCCTAATGACGCCCCAATCAACAGGAGGTCTCACCACTCTCCATCAGGTTATCCAACCACGGTTTTGGGTGACGCTGACCGAAACGGTGCTGACAGTAATTACTACACTTCAGGAGGACAATCTTACGACAGTTATTACCAGAACGGTGGAAACACCATCAATGGAAACGCATACTCCTTGAGTGTCATCCAATCGCAAAACGGAAACAACATGGACATCTCAATAACCGCAGCTTACACAGGANCTGGATCTCAAACCGTCTTCATNTATGCCGCTGTTACTGAAGAGACTGGACCTGAACCCTACACAGCTTCCGGACCTACNCTCTACCCGCATCACGTTTGGAAGAAGTGGTTGCTAAATAACGCTAACAGCGGATTCGAATCAGTTACTTTGAGCGCAGGTAGCCCNGTAACAAAATCATGGTCCGTACCAATATCCACAGTACGTGCAGGCGGGGGTAATGCTCCTGTTGACAATTTCCTAACAGTAGCTGCGCTATTAGACGGCGACCACACGGCGAATAGAAATGTCGTCTCTGCTGCTGACTCAAATATGGCGCCAGTTATTGACGTCGGCGTCCAATCCTTCACCTCAACAAATTCAAACGCCCCCAACGGTGGTTACATCAACGGGGACATCTTGAACGTCGAGGCCACTATAATCAACAATGGAGTTGAGGCATACACAGACGGTGGGGATGTTAGATTCTTCTACAAATCAAACAATGTCAAGACTTACGTTGGTTCAACTCAAAGCCTAGGTAACTTCGCTTCTAGTGGAGATACTCAAACATTTACAGGCCAAATTGATACAACAAACCTACCTTCATCCGCATATCAGACTACATTTGGTGTAGAATTATCCAATTTAGTGGCCGATAAAGCCGGTGCAAATAACGAGGGCACTNAAGTCATACCACATGATTTGGTGCCAGTAGCTAGAAAGGCGCAAGTTATTGGAAACAACCAGATAGAAAGAGGGGACAATTTCCTCATTGAAGCCAAAACCACATTTAATGACGGTGTGGATACGAACACCTCCTTCTTCACCTTCGATGTCGAGATATCTCCTGCAGGAATGGACCAATGGATGGGAGGTGACATGATTGTTGGAGGAGACCTAGTCTATCAAGAAGGAACCTCAAATGAGCACCGCCAATATCTAGTAAAACCAAGCATGAGCATGGGAGCTGGCGACTATGATATACGCCTGAGATCTATCGACTCNAGAATGCAAACCAGTGACTGGCAAATAACCAGCAACGGATTTACCCTAAAGAACGCTTTACCCGTTATCACCGCTGAACCAATACCCACCGTTAAAGTTCAGACNACCACTAAGGTTTCAATCATCAACAATGTTAACGATGCTGAAACTGATTTAGACCAACTGTCAATAACCAGCACCAGCCCAAATTTCGTCGCTTGGCACCCTGCCACAGAAGAAATTGANGTTTACTTNGAAAACATACGATACGTTGGCGGNCANCCNACNGCATCTGGTATCGAAATATCTGTTAANGACGGTACTGATACAGCATTTGGCACCCTATTATTCAACGTAATAGAAAACGGACAGCCCAGGTGGGCTGGGGTTGAGAAACAATATGTAGACGAGGCATCCTCTGCTTCTCTCTATCTACTCCCATATCTGTCCGACACTGACGATAATGGTGACATCGCCTCGTCCGAAGATTTGATGCTAGCAATTGTGGACAATACTAACCCTAGCCTTCTAGACGTCACACTGAATCAATTCACACTAAACTTTGCAACAAGTGACGAAGACATCAATGGTGAAACAACCATAACAATCAGAGCAAGTGACGGAGAGCAATACTCTGACCAAATGATTACTATTGCGATTACCCCAATTAACGATGCACCACGTTTGGACCTATCTGAGTTCGAAAACCTCAGGTTAAAGGTTGGAACACAAAAAGTGATTTTCCTAAACGAAATATTGACAGACGTTGATGGTGATGTAAACGAGGTCACAGTAACAGCAAGCAACCCCACACCAGGCGCTGCTAGAGTTAATTTCTTGGATAACACCCTTACCCTTATTTGGGATACTGAAGGTCTGCAGACCGTAACAATTCAAACAGAAGACAGATATGACTCAAACATCTACACTCTCGTAGTCGACGTTTATGACAGCCTACCATTACTGGTTGGAGAAGGCCCAGATGCTGATGTCTCAGTTTCATTGTCTAATGTCTACATTGGCGAAATACCTGAGGCAACCATGTTCCTAAACAAGGATGATGTCACAATCACATCTCTATCCAGTACATGGCAAATGTGCAACGCAGACGTGTGCATGATAAACCAGCTCAACGACCATGACATCACCAAAAAGAGCGTCGGTTGGACATTTGACCCTCTCGGAGGACAGATTGACGACACTGGAATACCAGGTAAGCAAGGTGGATATTACTACCTGAAGGTTGTCAAGGTTGTAGCAATTGCATCCAATGGCGATAAATTCGAGTTCAAAGGCCCTGCTCCTACGTGGACTGCAGACCAGACTGCTCCCGGACCAGAAACCATGACCGAAGAACAAGTCAAGGATTTGGTTATGGAACTTGAAGATGCTATCGAAGCAAAAGAATTAGAGATCGAAGGTTTAGATGAAGGTAGTACTGAATACGATAACGCTGTTACTGAACTAAACGAATTGAAGGATGAGCGGAAAGAAGCATGCGAATATACCACTTGTACTGATAATTCAGCTGGAGGAAGTGATGGAGAATCAAATGATAGCGGTCTTGATTTGACAGTTGTTCTTATCGTCATAGGCGTGATTGTCGCAGCACTTCTTGCTGGACTGATGTTCATGAGAGGTGGCAAAGGTAGAAGGGAAGAGCAAATGGTAGACTGGGCAAATCAGCTGCCAGCAAACGATGCTGTTGCAAACTCAATGTATGGGGGTGCACAGGAAATATTCCAGCAACCAGTTGCGGCACCAGCCCCGGTTGCTACCCAGCAAGTACCATTGGGAGCGCCGCCGCTCCCACCAGGAGGACTTCCTCCAGGGTGGACAATGGAGCAGTGGGCATATTATGGCCACCAATATCAGCAGTAAAACCTGCTGAAAATAGTCAGCATTTGTCTATGGTGTTTGCCAAACGCCTAAAATGGTCTGTGTAGGAGGGTAGAGTGTGACCGGCGAAGAACTAACCGAAACTTCCGCCTCTGAGGAGGAAGAATCTACCTCTCGAGAAGAGGAAGTAATGGTAACAGTTTGGAGTCCAGATCCATCCGAAACTATTGAGCTAAATGATACACCAATCGATGAGTGGGTTAGAAGTATAGAATTTAATACAACTGAAGACGTTCCAATCCCTGAAAGATTGGTCGACCAAGTCATTGGGCAAGAAGCTGGGTCTGTCGTGATTCGTAAAGCAGCAGAACAGCGAAGACACATGATGATGATAGGAGACCCAGGTACTGGAAAATCAATGCTAGCTAGGTCAATGACAGAACTTCTACCACAGGACAAACTAGAGGATATCCTGTGTTACCCTAACGATGATGACGAAAATGAACCTAGAGTTAGAACGGTACCTGCTGGCAGAGGAGACAGAATCGTAAAGAGTCAGAAGGAAGCCGTTAGAATCCAGCGTGAAAAAAGTCAAAAAATGCTGATGATCGGGTTTGTGGCTATCGCTTTCCTTCTAGCAGTAGTAGCAATACAGAGCGGTGATATACTAACCCTGTTGTTCGGAATGCTATTGCTTATGTTTGGTTACATGTTCCTAAGGTCTAGGATGGGCGGGGCTGATGAAGCACGAATCCCGAAGGTGCTTGTGAAACACCAAGGACAAGACCCTCCTCCTTTCGTAGACGCTACTGGAACGCTCTCTGGGAGTCTGCTCGGTGATGTAAGACATGACCCCTTTCAGAGCGGAGGAATGGAGACTCCCGCACATGAAAGAGTAGAACCAGGTGCAATACACAGAGCACATGGCGGTGTTTTGTACATAGACGAGATTAATCTTCTACGGTTGGAAGAACAACAAGCCCTTCTGACTGCAATGCAAGAGCGTGCATTCCCCATTTCTGGTAGGTCAGAAAGATCTAGCGGTGCTCTCACCAAAACAGAAGCTGTGCCATGCGACTTTGTCTTGATTGCTGCGGGCAACTTAGACGCTATCCAAGGCATGCACCCCGCTCTTCGTAGTAGGATACGTGGTTATGGGTATGAAGTGTATGTAAACTCACACATGCCCGATACTACAGCAAACAGGCGTCGATTGATTCGATTTATTGCCCAAGAGGTACGCAGAGACATGGGTACTTCAAGGGAAATTCCACACTTCGATAGAACCGGCGTTTCCGTCATACTAAGAGAAGCACAGCGCCGTGCAGGCCGAAGAGGAAAATTATCTCTTAGATTGAGGGAACTGGGTGGATTGGTAAGAATTGCGGGAGATTTAGCGTGTGAGGAAGGAGCAGAATATACAACTTCACGCCATGTTCTCGCCGCAAGGAACATTGCAAAACCCCTCGAACAGCAAGTCGCTGACAGGATGATTGAAAGAAGACAAGAATACTCTCTTGTCGTAAATTCTGGAAATCGTATTGGTCGCGTCAATGGTTTAGCGGTATTAGGCGCGGACTCTGGACTCTCCGATTACAGTGGAATTATGCTTCCAGTTGAGGCTCTAGTCACTCCGTCTTTGGGAGGCGGAGGCAAGGTCCTTGCGACAGGGGGACTTTCTGACTTGGCTAAAGAAAGCGTAACTAACGTAAGCGCAGTAATTAAGAAACTCACCGGAAAAGATGTTTCAGACTATGATATACACATCCAATTCGTCGACACTCACGGTGTAGACGGAGACTCTGCGTCAATAACTATTGCCACAGCAATAATCTCGGCTTTAGAAAACATACCAATCAGACAGGACCTTGCAATGACAGGCAGCTTATCTGTAAGAGGGGAAGTTCTTCCAATTGGTGGAGTTACGGCTAAGATAGAATCTGCCGCAAAATCAGGGATAAAAACCGTGATAATACCAAGAGCAAACGCACAAGACGTATTGCTAGACCAACAGTTCGAGAAAATTGAGGTTATCGCAGTCGATACCCTTGACGAGGTTATGGAACACGCACTGCTTGTCGGTGACCAAAGAACAAGCCTCGTAGAACGACTTTCGGCTGTTATAGATAGACTAACTCCCGAGATTACACCCAAGGGACAAATGTCATGAACATCATAACAGGTTCATACGATAATCTAGAACCTTTATTCTAGTGAATAACTCAAGTATTGGATATTAGTGTCAACCACCATGGCGGAGAATACCGGCTTAGGCAACATTTCTTCTTTTCAGAGAAGAATCGCAATATCCTCTCATGTTGCTGTTCTTCTGACAGTATTTGTTTTGGCAATGATTTTCCTAGAGACTGTCCTGAAGCCATTCTTTATAGCAATGGGAATATACTTTGTACTGAAACCTGGAGCGGATTGGTTATCAAAAAACAATTTCCCAGTACTGCTTTCGTATCTTACAACCCTGCTTCTTTTCATACTTATTCTCATATCAGCAGCATTCTTTGCTTGGACACAAGCACAAGGACTGATCGAAGATGAGGAACGTCAGGAAGAATATAATGACAAGTTGAATAACAAGTGGAAGAAGTTGAAGAATGTTCCAATCATAGGGCCTGCGATAAAAGAGTCAGTCAAAGAAGACACTGGTACACTAGGTGGAGATTTAGAAAGTTTAGGCATCGGTTCAGGAGGATCTGCTACAGATCTCATTGCTTCTGTTGTCAGTGAAGTAGGTACATTTGTCACAACAAGCATTACTGTTCTATTTTTCCTGATATTCATCATTTTCGAGGCCCATCTGTTACCTGGTAGAATAGAGAGAGCTTGGCCAGACGGGGCAACTGAACGTGTTGAGGTCATACAAGCCCAAATAGAGGAAGGAATCAATACATACTTCATTGTAAAAACAGGTTGTGGCCTCGGTAGTGCTATTATTGCTGCAATACTAATGGCGATGTTTGGTATAGACCTGTGGTTTGTATGGGCTGTAATGACATTTATCCTAAATTATGTACCTTACATCGGTTCATTGATAGCTACCATCCCACCGCTGATTTTAGGCTTAATTCTGCTATCACCATCTGGTCTACTGGTTCTTACAATTTTACTACTGGTGAACCAACAAGTATGGGGTAACTATATCGAAACGAAATGGGCGGGACGAGCTCTAGATTTATCACCAGTGGTACTTCTACTGATTACAGCATTCTCTTTCTGGCTATGGGGCATACTTGGAATGATTCTTGCAGTTCCGCTATTTGCAATTGTAAAAATTGTTTTAGAAAATATCGAAGAAACAAGGCCAATTGCAATAATGCTATCCGAAAGAGCACCCACACTAGAAGAAGCATGGCAGGATGCACTAAAAGATGGTAATCTTTCATCGGGAGAATTCCACAAACTTTCCAAATTGCAGGAGACACTAGGTGTTTCAGATGAGGAGGTCACTAGAATATCAGCAAGGTCTGCTGCTCAAACAATCATGAGAAGGGGCAGAGCCAGACCCGATGAAGTCGAGTTCATACTTAGCGCTGTGGCAGAAAGACCTGCTTTTGGCGAGTTGGGGAACCTAATTAGCCGAGGAAAGATATCGAGAGAGGTAAGAAGAAAATTAGAGTTATTAGTAGACGCCCTGGAAACGGAATCTGAGGAAGAATGATTACAGGGTTTCTCTGAGAATTTTCTCAAGTTCCGTGTTTATCATCAAAATAAGCGTACCGAACTCTGGAGGTATGTTTGGATCTTCATATAATTCTTCTAACTTTGCTTGAGTTATTGCAATACGAACATCCATCTCTTTGGATTTGTTTAGTAGCCATTGCTCGCAGGCATCTTTAGCACCTTTGCGAATATTTCTTGGAACTTTAGGGTCATCTATCTGATTAATCACTGTGGCAATTTGCCCCAACTTGGTCTCGATGTCGGACATAACTTACACCTGCACAAAGTACCGCGCACGCCCTGCTCAAGAGTGTCTCCTTTAAGGTGATTGCCGCCACCCGTCTTCCATGGAATCGGACGAGTTAATCGCTTGGACACGTTTGATTGTTTTGTTTTGGGCTCTTGGAATCGCTGCATGGCTAGACCATAAAAACAGAAGAGTGCCAAATCAATTTTGGATAACTTGGGCAAAACCGGCAATATTTCTGTGGGTGTTGGATTTACTAAATTCCGAGGCGGAATGGTATATTTTTGCGACTGCAGCCGGCATAATAGCCTACGCCTCTGTAGCAGTTATTGGTAGACCAACACTGAATGATATAAAATCAGGTAATAGTCTGGATATCGCTGTTACGGTTTGGTATTTCATCGGCATTATAGGAATAGCCCAAGGATTACTAGTCCATTCAGATGAATCGATTATATCCGTGATATCAGGTGATGCTAGTGATGCTGCCATCCTGTGGTGGTCGACGTTTGCTGTTTTCATACCAATATTTCTCGTTGATATGGCATGGAGATTACGTCTAATTCACGGTGGAGCAGATTGTAAAGGTCTCATGTGGGTAGCGATACTTGTTCCTAGTCGGGGCAGCATACCCATAATATACCCGGAGATGATGGAAAAATCGGTAATTTCCATGCCTCCTGCAATCGCTTTGTTAGTATGGGGTGGATTCTCATTCCTAATTTTGCCAATAATTATGATCTGTAAAAACATCAAGGATGGAAATTTTACTTTAAAACTAATGTGGCACGCTGAAAAAATGGATGTCCGAACGGTCGCAAAGAAACATGTATGGTTATTATCAACAATTGCAGAAATGCCAAATGGCGAAAAAAAGGTTATTCACAAAACAAGAGCTCCAAGAAAAACTCCAACATTAGAAGAACTGCAAAACGAACTTGATGTGCTAATAGAGCACGGAGTGAATGAAGTCTGGGTTACTAGAAAATATCCGCTTCTGGTGTTCTTGTGGCCCGCTGTTATACCCATGTGGCTTTTAGGTGGACCAATGGCGTATTTTATGCCATTTCTAGGAGTGTAATCAAGCACCTTTGCGCTCAATATTCTTCGGCCTTAAACCCTTATATCCACACTTCCTGCAGATAGTTGCACGCATTGCATTTCGTGCATTGCACTTCATGCAAATCCTCACATGAAGCAAACGTGCCTCTGCTTCAGGGAATCTAGCCATATCCCGCCGACCGGCTCCCTATATTTAATCCAAACCGTTTTTCCATACCCACGGTTTGAAGCACTATGGGCGCTTGGAGCGTTTTGTGCGTGTAATTCGCTTGCCTGGAATTCATCATGATGCCAATGCAGTGCTATTTGTAGGGGAAAATAGCAATTTGTTGGTTGATGCGGGTACAACATGGTACCAAATTCTTCAAGTCGAACGAATTTCAGGTCATATAGAAGATTTAGGCAGTGTTAAAAATAAACTTGATAGCATATTACTTACATCGAGGAGGTACCCATTTGCAGGTGCTTCAAGGCATATCTCTGAGTACTTTGATAACATTCCAATCTACGTGCATAGTGATGCCATCTCTGTATTAGAGACCGGAGATTTCTTTTCAACTTGGGCAAACAGATATGATTCTGACATGCCTAGTACAAAATGTCAACCTGTTTCCCAAGGCGACACTTTTGATCTTGGTGATGGTGAAATTGTTGCTATATCGTTACCCGGACATTGCAGCGACGGAATGGGATATTATGAGCCCAATAGAGGTGTATTGGTAGCGGGTGCTCTGTTGCCAAGGGCAGATTGTCCCTCCAGATGGGACATGCCAGGTGGTAGCTTACCAAATTTAATCACGTCGCTTGAGACAATTAATGACCTAGAACCAACAAATCTAGTTCCTGCAAAAGGACCAACAATAAAGGGAAAGGAAAGGGTGCATACCGTCCTAAATCAACACCTATCGTTTTTCGAGGAATGCTTAGAAAACAATGGAGAGGTACCCAGAAGTTGGCCTCGGCCAGCAAGAACGGCTTATTTTTTAACCTCAGAACCGCCTTGGCCACTGCTTGAAAAAGAAAATCTAGGCGGTGACTAAAACTCCTTTACCGTCCCAGGCAACTATTTTCCTCTCCCAACCTTGGTGAATATGAAGATCTTGACCTACAATTTTCAGTGCAGATGCAGGTCCATCTAATTCAAATAACCTGATAACACGATTTGGCACATTCTTCCCGACCATGTGTACTGAACCATTCTCACATCCAACAAGCACGCTCTCTCCACTCATTGAGGAAGAGCAGAGGGATCTAATTTCCGAATTCCCCACACTAAATTTGTCAATAACTTCCATTGTTGATAGTAATATGAAATTTATACCCCCATACTCATTACCAACCACAATTTTGTCTATCATACCCATTGGCCCCATTAATCCAAGCAAAACGCTCGCTCTGGCTTCTAATTTGACTCTTTTTTGCTTACCAACCCGAGGCTTCCACACGATAGTTGCATCATCCATTGCTAGGACGGTGCCTTCGGCAGTTAACATCGAGCGGATTACCGTTCTCAATTGTCTCATGACAAGTGAATTCTGAGTCTCCAGTCCACATACATTTTGTAGACTGTAATGGTAAAAGTGAAAGTGAATCAGTAGTGAGGTGTTCCGTCATCCTTGTTGTCTTTCTTCCAAGCTTTGTAACATGCTTTGCAAACACGAACTCTGTTCTTTCTTACCTTGAATGCACCCTCTCCCCAAGTGTCAATAGCGTTTTCTTGACTTAGAGATCGACCACCAAGGTGCTTGTCTGCGTGGTCATCGCATCCGGAGATACCGCAAGCAATCTCTCCGGGCTTTTTGTCCTGCTTGGAGCTGGACTTCTTACGCTTGTTAGATGGTATTCTCACCTTGCGTTGTACACGGTTCGTGTCACGGCTCATATTTGTCCGTGGGTTATCAATCAAATGAATATATCCTCAGTTCACTTGTGGCTCATCAATACTCTTGAAAAGACTTTCAATCGAGCGATTCAATTGTCTCAATGTTACTTCTGACACCTTAGCTACTTTGCATACCTCAGCTTGAGTTCTCTTGTGCCCGCTTTGAGAGGCTGCTTTGTAGATTATTGCTGCAGCAACACCCATCGGTTTCTTGCCTTGCCACAGATTTACGTGTGGTTGCATTACCGACCAAAGATGGTCTACCTGTAAAGAGATTCTTGGTGGCAATTTCAAGTCGCTAATGAATTTCATGAAGTAGTCAGCAGGACTTGAAATTTTGTGCATGTTAAACTTGCGAGATATGTGACGTATCATACGGGACAACTCTTTTTCGTCAACCATGAATATTTGGCTTATTTCTGGAATTTGTCGGGGAACACCCTCTTTCCTTGCTACAAGGTACGTGCAAGCAGCCGTCACACCAGCAATAGAACGACCAGTTACAAATCCTTGATGGGAAAGTATTCTGTATAATCTACAAACCTCTTCTTGCATAGATTTTGGTAATCCTGACTTGTCACGAACCATCTGGTTCGCTTTTACTAAATTGCGAGCTCTACTTGCACGTGTCTTTGAACGCTCATCCATTACACGACGACGACGCCAGTCTCGACGGGATTTGGCCGACATTCCTAACCTACTGGCTGCTCCTGATGTCAAATCCGAACTAGCAATACTTGTGTTGAGGCCTTTGTCCGCTAGTGTGTGTGTAGTTGGGGCCCCGATTCTGGAGCGATCTGTTGTACTGTCGTGGTTAGTCCAGTCTATACCAGGGTCGATGACATTTTCTTCCACCACCAAGCCACAACTTCCACACGATATCTCTCCACGACTGACATCTGCGACCCAGTCTATGTCCCCACATTCAACACAAGGTTTTGTGTGTCCGTCCAAGACTCGTCTCTGGGGCCTAGTTGAGCCCAATCCCTTTCGGGCTAAATTGCCACGCTGCATTTTATTTTTCTCCTCTGCCTCTGTCCAAATTCCGTCATCATACGCCATACTTCTCAACTCCGAGTTACATAGTAGTGGCACACTCATATAAAGATTGTGCTGGCAAGCCCTGTTTCAACAGGATTACTGCTCTTCAAATCTATTCATTAGTGCGCTACGAGTAGTTATGCACATGCGACCTATTTAAACACGTTGTTTTTTCGCCGCAAGATACCACCTCAAACTACGTTTTTTTGCGAGGAGTGATTTATCTGACCATGTTATTATTTCTCAAAAATTACATGCGCATAGTTCATGCACTTCATGGTCTGCGGATGACACGAGAAGAATGTCAGCCACAGTAGTTCTCGGCGCCCAGTGGGGAGATGAAGGTAAAGGAAAATTAGTCGACAGACTTGCTGAAACTGCAACTTGGGTTGCTAGATTCCAAGGGGGAAATAACGCAGGACATACCGTTGTTCTTGGAGATCGAGTTCTGAAATTCCACCTTTTACCCTCGGGAATAACAAGAGAAGAATGCGGCTTAGTTCTGGGAGACGGTATGGTCATTGACCCGTGGGTCTTGGATAAAGAACTAAATGACTGGGTTCAGGGAGGTGGCAAAGACCCTACTGGCAAGCGATTGTTTATTTCTAATCGTGCACACATAATTCTCCCATACCACACTTTTATTGATGGTTTAGATAAAAAAATCGGAACTACTGGTAGAGGGATAGGCCCTACTTACGCCGACAAAATAAACAGAATCGGTTTGCGGTTTGCAGACCTACCATACTGCAATTTTGAAGAGATGGCCATTAGACAAAATCAATCTCTAGAAAACGCAGGATGTAGACAAAGAGTAAGCGCAGATGAATTGGAAGAGCAAATAACTTGGATTCGCAAAAGATTTGGAAGTGCGATTACAGACACAGGAATACTACTCGATAATGCCTTAAAACTAGGCGAGCGAATAATTCTAGAAGGAGCACAAGGATGCTTGTTAGACATCGACCAAGGAACATTCCCATTCGTTACGTCTTCGGTTACATCCAGAGGAAATGCCACCCACGGAGCTGGAATTCATCCGGGACATGTTGATACTGTTATAGGGATTACAAAAGCATACATAACCCGTGTTGGGAATGGACACATGCCCACCGAATTATACGATGAAGTAGGCGAACATCTTACCCAAGTAGGGCATGAATTCGGCACAACAACCGGTAGAAAACGTCGTTGTGGTTGGTTCGATGCAGTAGTTATGAGACATTCTAACAGGGTAAACGGATTTACAGAAATCGCATTAACAAAATTGGATGTACTTGGAGGCCTAGATGAAATTAAAATCTGCGTTGGATACAAGATGGGTGATGTTGAACTCAATGAAATGCCAGCAAGTGCAATCGCTCTCGAAGAATGTGAACCGATTTATGTAACGATACCAGGTTTTGCTTCACATTCATTAGAAGAATGGTTGGGTATTGCAAAGAAGTGTAATTCAGAGGGGCTTGGTTTTTCAGGTCTACCTGCTGCAGCTCAGAATTACATAAACAAATTAGAGTCAATTCTTGGAGTAACAATATCTTCTGTAGGACTTGGCCCAGACCGAGATGCTACTGTCGACCGCGTGTGAATCCTCAAAAGGGAGAAGCCTACCGGAGCACATAGGGGCGCTTAGCTCAGCTGGAAGAGCGCTTGGTTTGCAACCAAGCGGCCGTGGGTTCAAATCCCACAGCGTCCACCACCAAACAAATTCATTATTTCGAAGAGTGCTAGATTGATGATGGAATGCTTAAACTAAGAGTATAAAGGCATATATGTTATATGCCGAAGACATAAGGCTTCTACATGGAAGATGGCGAAACGCCTCTAATCCAATGGGTTAGAATGAATACATCGACGGCTAACATACTGTCAATAGTGATGCTTGTTTTTGCTGCGTGGGCAGGCATTGAGATTTTATCCAACGTAAGCGGTGGCGAGATACCACCGGTCACAGGAGCCGAAACAAACGACGACCCTGACGACAGCCAACGCTTCAACAACGGATGGATAGTCGGGCTTGGTGCTATTGCGTTCTCATTTGGATTAACACTACAATTGATCATACCAAGGGGCGATTTGGAAGACAAAGAAATCGAATCAACACCAGATGCTACCGAAGAAGAAACGGTAACATACAACGAAGAATTAGTCAAACTAACGAAGTGGCTTTGCGCAAGAGGGACTACTACTGCACAATTCTTTGAGTGGGCAGACTCTGACGGATCAGGCACTATTGACATCGCTGAATTTGCAGACGCACTCCGAACTGCGGAGATTGCGAACCTACCACCATGGGATATTGAAGAGTTAATTTCTATCATGGATATCAACTCTGATGGCAAGATTAACCTACCTGAGTTAGACATAACTATAATGTCAATTAGAGGGAAATACGGAATTGACTTCATTCCTTACGTTGAATCAGACGAAGTAGAGGATGAGGTTAAGGAGACTGAGGATTCAACCTTAGAAGAAATTGATAGTGTAGTTTCCGATGCCGAAATTAACGAGACAACTGAAGATAACGATGCTGAATATGCGGATGATGTTGTAGAAACTGAAGGGGAAATAGAACCAACAGATGACCAAGGAACTGAGGCAGATACTGAGGAAGATGTAGACCAGGATGACGCTGCAGATGACTCCGGGGTTGTTATTGAAGAGGACTCTCTGCAGCAAATGGATTTATCAGAAATTGAATCTGAAGAAACCCAGCAAGATGAGACTGCTGAGGAAGAAGACATAGTCGATGAAGAGAATGAATCAGAGAGTGAATCTGAAGAAACTCAGCAAGATGAGACCGCTGAGGAAGAAGTTACTGATTCAAATGACGAAGAAGGTGAAATCGTTGAAGAAACCCCAACAGAAGAGGATATCCAAGAGGATGCACCCGTTGAGGATGAAACTCCAAAGAAGAAAAAGAAATTTTGAGGTGATTAAAAATGTGGGAACATAGAGCAGTATCGCAAAAGCAGTTTAAAGAAAGTGGTAGGGTTTCACCAACTGAAACCTATGTGCAATTGATGGACAAGGTAGAAGACGCCGTGAAGGAGGCACAGAAGATGCCATTTGATCACGAGGAATTCTTGAGTTACGTACCAACAAAGGGACCGTGGGAGTTAATCCATGAGACCGACCAAACCAAGGGAGACCCACGTACAAGGTACATCGGCCCTGGTGTTCCGAAGCTCCTAAACACAAATCTCGTACTAGGTTCAACTTGGATAGAATCTGAACGATTCAAGTTTGAGAGAAGGATAAGCAATATTTCTGACTATCTGAAACAAAAGACAGTGGTCAATGCAAACATGTGGACGCCAAAACAATTAGTTACAACCCAGACATTTTTCTTCTGTTCAACAGGAGATGAAGAAAGACTGGGTGGCTCTCTATTAACCGGTGAAACTCTCTCAGATAACCACCCTCTCCTCGGAACGGGCGGCTATGAAGACGGAACACCGGAATGGGAACCGATTCTGTGGGGGCTCGGACATCGGGGTGTTGTACCCGACTCTGACCCTCAAGACAAAGTGTACTATCCTTCATTGATGCACCGCGGCGTTGCATTCAACAATCGTTTTGGCTGGATACGCTACTCTCCTGCTGGATTTGGAAAAGATGCTAGTGGATATCTTATGACAAAGCCTACAACCTGGATAACTCCAGCCGTTGATGGAAACAGAGATACGGCCACTGCGTTCAATCTACTAGTCAACTTACCCGATCGAAGGATATCCTTCGGTGAGGAGGGAATTACAGATGTTTACCTAACAACCGGTAAGACTTCATTGTACACTATGATGGGAATGATGTCTTCATCAACTGTCCGCCAAATGTTCGGCGCAGGTTCTGAGATGGTACCGCTAGAATTCCACTGCATTGAGCCCGGGCTTGATGAGTGGATTAAAAACGCAACTGATGAGGATAAATTCGCACGACTATTCGAGGTTACAGGTACACTTGGGTATCTTTTGACAGACCCTCAAATCGGAACGCTTGGTGGAGCCGCAAAGAGAAGAAGGCTGCTGATTTATCCACATGACCAAGGCAATCTTTTGACCTGCTCTAACGCTAGTCAAGTCGCCGACCACGCTCTAAAATCAAATTACTCTGCTACAGTGTTTACTAAACTAGATCAAGCTGATTTCATGAACAGGGTAACACGACGCTACAAGGCCTATGCTGACCTAGTTACAGCAAGTGACCTAGCGAAGGGTGCTCGCTGGATTAGTCAGGCTGACGTAGATGGCACCAAGAAAATAGGTCCAAACGTTCATTCAATCTTAGCCGTTCGCGGATATGATGTTTTGAATCTGGACGAGTACATGGAAACGTTCAATGACGTCTCTGCTGCGCCGGAAAGATTGATTAGAAGAGTTGTTCAATCGGTAGCAACAAATGCACTGAAGACATTATTCCCATTGGATATGCTGGGAGAAAGTGGTGGTGCTCAACCATTCTCTCACATCTTCGCACCCACTAATGGTGCAGACCAAGCACTGGTTTACTATACCGACATAAGATTCCTAGTACCGACATCAATCGATAAATTGAGGATGATTACTGGTGCAAGAGGCGCCGACCGCGGAAGAATGCGTGAGGCATTTGCTAACATGACTGGAGCAGACCCAATGACTGGTTTATCGATAAACGATCTTTGTCTGCCTTTCCTCGCTGACATGGGTGAAAATTCATGGCAAACTGGAACCGGTTTAAATGAAGACGAGATAATCGTTGAAGTTACTATGGCGGTAAACCCGGCAGTAGTTTGGAAAAACCTTCTAGAGCCGACAACTGAAGAAGTATTCGACCTTCCAAAAGGTAAGAAAGGAACTGCGGCAAACGTATGGGGTGACGTCCTTATCCACAACGAGCCACTTCATGAGAAGTTGACCAAAGATGGACAAGGACACTACCTCGATCTGCTGAAGTTAGCATACCATTGGAGCCATAACAAGACAGTGGACAAGCACGGAATCTGAGTTCTTGGCTATGACTTTAACAGCTCATCAGAATGTGTTCTGATTACGCGTTAAATAACATCAGTTCAATATATCAC
Organism: Methanobacteriota archaeon; assembly: GCA_002720115.1. Lineage (GTDB taxonomy): Archaea > Thermoplasmatota > Poseidoniia > Poseidoniales > Poseidoniaceae > MGIIa-K1. Next base: position 52,676 of record PBGS01000012.1, on the reverse strand, counting down.
TATAGTTATAAGAATCCTTCTTTGAAATATCTACTATGGCAACATCAAGGGCCTACTTGATCTCGTCGGCAATTTTTATTCAATTGCTAATGCTGACAGCAGTAGCATCTCCATTAGCAGATGGTGTAAACCCGTTAGGAGACTACACTAAAATGAACAAAGACTTGATCGAAGAACTAGAGAACTCAGAAAATTCAAAAGTTGTTCCCGTAATTTTTCAACTTAATTCACCGCTTACAGAGAACGACGAAAACCACTTACATAATCTAGGCTTAGATTTACTTGGAAAGGCACCACTGGTTGACGGTGGCTTGGTAGAAGGAAAAATAGGAGACATAAGAGCACTTTCTAATTGGGAAAGAGTCGAATATCTCGAACTAGACAAACCGCTTGATTTCTTCTACCTTCCATCGGAATGGGGAGGAACCCAAAATACTGATGCTGGAATCATGATGCATGAAACTACTCATGTTGTAACTGCGACTGACTCATGGAGCAGAGCAATAATTTCTCCAACAGGAGAGGTCGAATTTGAAATCGACCAATCATTCACAGAATGGGATGGAGACGGCACTGCTATTGTAGACCTCGACACAGGAGTAGATGCTGGTCATCCCGACTATGATTATCTCGAGCCATGGACAGGAGATAAAGCAATTTATTCCGCCAAATTTGATGGCATAGGATGGACTGAAACAAGAAACTCCGATACGTCTTCGGGTCACGGCACACACGTAGGTGGAACAATTGCAGGTAACGGAGATGCTTCGAGCGGACGCAGAGCTGGTGTCGCAAAAGGTGGACAATTGGTCGCTTTAGGAACTGGAGATGGTGCTTCCATATTCGCAGCAGAACAGGGACTTGAATGGACCTATGCCCATTCAATGCCAGGACAAAACCAACATCACATACGTGTTGTTTCCAATTCTTGGGGCACAGATGGAGATTACAACCCACAAGGAGTCATAGCACAACTAACTGACAGATTAACTTTTGAGAATGGCGTTGCAGTGATATTTGCAGCATCCAACTCTGGTGGTTCAGGTGCTGAGTGCTCTGGTGACTTGCGTACGAATGTTTACGCAAATACACCTTCCGCAGTATCTGTTGCTGCTTTGACCCATGATGGTACAGCCGTGACCTCTTTCTCATCTAGAGGATGTATGAATCAACAACACACATGGCCCGACGTTGGAGCGCCGGGTCGTGATATTTGGGCAACAGCCCCAAGAGGTACAGCAATCGATGCGTCTACACGCACACAAGGTGACCTGTACTACATGTCAATCTCAGGAACCTCGATGGCAACGCCTCACGTAGGAGGAATCGCAGGCCTTGTTCTAAACGCCGCACCATCATTGGGAGTTGCAGACTATCATCGTGATGACCATGACTTTGGTGACAGTTTGGTCGGTGGTGAAGGAACTGCCGCTTACGGACAATACGAAAACTGGGATACAGATAATTACAGCAGGGTGCACGAATTCGAATTAATCCTTGAATTGACAGCCAGATATGAGGGCATGGCTAACTCATGTGAGGATGGAAATAGCGAAGATGGATGCGCAGACATTCCAGAGGATTGCTACAGAAGCGCCACAGGAGAATGTCATGATTGGAGAGTCGGACACGGGTTGACTGATACTGATGCAGCAGTTGCTTTGGCTAGAACCCTTCAATTAATGAGAGATCAAGATGGAGACGGTTTCGTCGATCACCCTGAATACGACGTTTGGGATGCTTACGAAATCTACCAAGAAATGATGGGAATTGCTACAATTCCAGTAAACACAGACAGAGTGAAGCACTCTTGGAAAGGGGATTGGAATCACTTCAATAATGGCGCCAATGGGGCTGTTTATTACACAGAAGATTCGCATTATGTTTGGATTCCGAATGGAACAGAACGCCTAGAGGCTACATTAGCAGCATCAGAATTTGAATTAGAGACTGCCCAAGCAGGACAATTGCAGCTTTCTATTGACTTGGGAGAGGATGGTTCAAACGACGGACAAGGTCAAGGTATTAGAATTGCAGATACTTGGTATTATGATCTAGACGTAGACAGTTCTCACTGGGGCAAATGGGCCCATTTTGATGTAACAGGCCAAGCAATCACTCTATTCGGAGTGATTGAAGACCCTGAGTTCTTTGAATCTAGAATACCATATACGGTAGATGTACTGCTTACTCTAGACCTGAGCGAGCCAGTGGACATATCGTTTGAACAGAGACCAGATTTTTACTCAGATTTGGACCCAGCCCCACCGTCCGATGTATATGATTCAAACAATGACGGAAAACTCACCTTCACTAGATTGGTCTACGACCAGGCAAAAGTCGTGTCTCTCATCAAGCCAAAAGAAGTTGGTGAAGATGAGACTAGTGAAGGATTCCTTGCATCTTTGACCAATTTGTATGAAGAATATCCTCTAGCTGTGTCTTTCATGATTCTTATACTAATAATAGCACTAGTAGGCACTGGTTATTCTATGCGACAAAAGATTATACCAGTTGAATTAGACTATGATTTTGATTTTGATGAAGATGATGTTGTTGAAGCAGAAGTTTTGGAATGAAAATACAATTCCAATTCAGATACTAAAATGAATGATGGTCCTCTCAGCACAAATGAGTGAACGAGTAATGGACTACTTTAGACCGACCGAGATTCTAGTTATTTTGCTAGTACTTGTTTCGACTGCGTCTCTAGAACTTAGGTCCGATGAAGAAGAAATCAAGAGTTTTGAAGTTGATACGATCAATGGTTTTCTTGACTTGAAAACCAGGTCTGCGATGGATTCCCTTGGCCTTGATGATTTCAGACCTGGTGCTTTGGTAGAAATCAATCTAAGTGCTAGAACAATAACAACAAATCAATGTGAAATATGTTCTAGTGACCCGGTTGGGATTTTCATTTCAGGTGATGTAGACGTTAGTGGTCTAAGACCCATAAACTCTGCTGGCCAGGTAAGGTTGGAGGGAAAAATCAATGTTACACATTTACAAGAATTTGAATCTGAAAATATGATAATTCGCGAATGGTTAACAATAGATTGGGACTTAGATGAATTTTCTACTCAATGGGATATTTTTATAGAACATTCACCACCAAAGTGGTCCCTTGAAAATCGCTATGATGCGTCTTTGGTTAACTCTGAGACCTCAAGCAAGAGTCGAGTCGGACCAGTGATTTATGTTGAGGAATTGATAGAAAACTCATTAACGATACATGGTTGTATGCCAAATAGCTTGAATTGCGACGGCATAAACCGCGAGGAAATTAACCTCACTACGACCCTTACTGAACCTAGGAAACATCTGCAGGTACCGTTTAGTGGAAACCTGTTCGAATATGAACTATCCCAAGACAACTCATCAGAAACCAATAATTTAGGTGATATTCGAAACCTGTTTGATATATCAGATTTAACTGCAAATCATTCTTCATATTGCCTAGGAAACCATGGCACTCCAAACGCAATTAAATCCTGGAATGTTTCTGGAAATTCGGCCTCTGGCATATCACCGATGGGATTATGGCTATCATCTATTGGATTACCATCATCTTCTTTCTATCCGACCGGCGGAGTATGGACGGAATTAGATTTTGAAAAACTAGGTTGCGGGTCATTTACTAACAATGGAGATTTGTTACTCAGCATATCTAAATCGTCAGCCTAAATTTTATTTTAGGCCCCAAACAAGTATGTACTTGAAAATACTGCGATGAACATGGCCAGAAGCCCAATCGCTGTTGCGATTCTTTTCCTTTGTATGATAGCACAACCAGCAATCGGTACCATTGCTGCGCCAAATGATAGTGACATGAACGGAAATTCTGTTTCGACCCTTAGCATTGATGGGTTTGTAACTACTAAATTTGCAAGTGTAGGTTCTGTAGTCGACATCCAAGCACATACGATGGGCCACACCAATAATGCTAGAGTAAGTGCTGATATTTTGCAATATGATATAGACCCAATCGATTCAGCAATCAATTCATTTTTCCCGGGACAAGGTCAATTCATTGACAGAGTGGTGCTACAATCTAATGGTCCACATGATAATGATTCATCGGTCATGACTTGGCAAGGATCCTACACAATCCCAGTCACATCAACCGGTGGAGTATATGGAGCAAGAATCTTTGTCGAGGATGGGAATAACTACGCTGTTGACGATACAACTCAACTTAGAGAAGTATTCAGAGTTGAGTTTGAAAAGGTTCTGTCCGCAATAGATACAGCCTGGGATACTGCAAATCCTCTGGGTGAGATAGCCGATGAATTCGAAGAATTGGAAACTAAGGGTACCNCGAATGGAGGCTGGTCTAATTTTGTTGACGACGCTACGAANGGTGGTGGAGCAGGNGGTAGTAAGCAGCTATGGAATTCGATGCTAAATGCAGGACACAACCAATACAACATGTCTGCTGGAGCAAACTTCCTCGAGGCTCTAATGGATATGTTAGATTCTGANGATGGTGATGCAGGAGTTCANTTCATTGTTGGATTGATGACATACTTGGACAACATGGCACTGCCCAGAACACTCTACGAATTTGACGAAATGACAGAATATATCCGAAGCATAAACGTTATTGAAAACTTCACAAGGTTTGAAGGGACTGGTGATTTTGAGGCAGCATATAATGCCCTTACTGGAAGTAGTGAATGGGATAACATGACTCAAGCATTAGACAATCTNGCTGAAGGTACCAAACCATTTGAATCGGCTCAGGTATTGATGAGGAATATTGCCCTTCTTGCAGTTTCAAATCACCCAGAAGATATTGCTGCTGGCTTAGCCGCTTGGGCTGAGCCATTATTCGAAGGGGATGTTGAAAGTATGACTCCTTTCCAATTATTTGTCCTAAGATTCGCTGAGATGGCAGGAGAACTGAACTGGGAAACAGACACTCAGGATTACGATGGTGACGAAATACCAGATACAATCCGATGGCAGTACGAGTATCTTCTTGAGACCTCAGAGGGTCAAGCATGGACTGCAAGAATACANAGCGATGCNCCCTATGTAAACGAAGCCTTTGATGATTTCAACAGTCTGCCTGAAGACATAATGGAGATTGTCATCGACTCTNCAGAACATCCAATATGGGAGGAAACTGGAGAAACCCTTGCAGAATTTGGCTCTTGGATGAACAACGCATCNCGAGCTGATATGTACCTAGAGTGGCCGGATTACGAAGANGATGACTCCGNAGATGAAGAAGGCGACGATTCAGAGGAGAGAGATGTAATCTTCAACAACCTATACCCAATGCAAACCACTATCTATGATTCTCACCTACTTGAGGTAGGAATTGCCCTNGAATTCGATGNTTACGATACTTGTGAAGGGAANGAAAGCTCTTTNTCAGAGGATGATGTCCTTAGCATTTCAATGACAAATGAGAGAGGGTATCAAGTCTCTACAAACCTAGTATGGGATGAAAACGAAAACAAGTATTTCGGCTTGTTAATCGCCNCGGAATTAGAAGCCACAACATGGACTCTATCGCAACCCTTGGAAGAATATACAAACTGTGATATTCCTTGGGCGGTACTCGAAGTTGATAGAAGTCTTAGACCATCTATGCTGGAAACTAGTACGGTTGAGAATAATGATGAGATTTTTATGGTTTCAGCAATAGGCGTTTTGGTAGATCAACCTGAGACATCTCAAGTCGGACAACCATACATTGTCACATCACAAACTTACGACTCTGCAGGTATTATTTCGAATGCAGAGGCAGATATTGCAATATTGAGANTATCACCACAATTAGGACAATCTGCAGTAGAATCTCTTGCCCCTGAGGGTGAAACTGACATTTCCATCAACTACCCAAGCACACTGCAAGGAACATACAACGGTCAAGACCTAGACGGAGACNTAACAATNGAGATGATGAGAATGGGAGAATATTACGGAGATAATTATGATTTAGAACATCCTCAATCATATTACTTCGATCCAATTCAAATTTCCTCTAACGGCAATACTTGGGATGCAAGTAACTATCTTCCTANCGAAAGAGGATTAATTGACTTGGTAATTTCTGGANCNACAACGCAGGGGATTGAATTTACGGAGGTTACACAAATNCCCCTTACGGGAAGCCTTGGATGTGCTGGCACCAGAGGTAACTTCAACGAGAATAACGTTGAAATCGGGTATGAATACAGATCATTCGAATCTTCGAAAGANGAAGTGTATTNTGAATACTACAAACCGATGTTAGACAGCGTGACTGTATCGTGGGGAGACGGAACAGAAACCGAATATACCGTAGGTGANGGTTCTGNCGGTGACCCNAGCGGATGGAGTAGCCATGATTACCAGAGCTCTGGGGAATACTACATCTCGGTTGAATTTNTCGATGAATATGGGACAGACCATACAGAATATGTCAGATACAGCACGGATGATGGTTTCTGGATTGANGATTCCGAAAGTGACGAAGGAGGATATTGGCACAGTTGGAAAAGTGGAAGCGATTGTTGGTTAGATAACGAACTGGAAAGCACACCGTCACCTCAGTTGATTGACAGTTTCATCACAGATGGACCATTTGAGGTAATTACCGAGCAGGTAATGGATGTAGACGCTAATGGATTAGCGAGTATATCTTTTGAGCCAAATCACCCTGGTCTTTACCTTACTATTGTTCAATCTAAAGGTACGCTAGACAACGGTGATGTCAAAACTGGAATCGGATTGAATTTCGGATATGTCACAAACGGTGAAATCAGTATAAGTGGACTAGAGCAAGTGACTACGTTTGCAGGACTTCCAGTTTACATAGCAAATACTGACAATAATGGGTTGAATACAGTCACTATAACTCCCGAAGGTATACCGCATGACAATTTCAACGTGACCATGGGAATTGCACCGATTAAACTGGACGTTGCTTTCCCTGACATTGACTGGGACGCAATGTCTGACGAACAAGATTATCTAATAGAGTTCCAAAGTGGAGACACATCTAGAAATCAGGAAGTAAGATTTGAATCACCTATGTCATTAATGGGGATTGCNGCAAACAATCCANATGGAGAGCTTATGGCTGAAGCAATGCATATTGGATTGGTTCTAAATGACCCTGGCCAGTTGAATATGATGGGTACTCTTGGGCCAGGACAAACTACCAATATTGCTCTAAATTCAGAAGACGGAGAGACTAGCAGAATTTTCGCAGTGGCCGTTCCTAAGGTAGGATTTGATCCCGCAAGCATCGATTTTGCTTCCTTCACATCTCTAATCTATGAAGGCATTAGAGAAGATGTTGGCTGGGTTGCAGAAGATAGAAAATCATCTCGGATTTGTGAATATATTGAATACAATTCAAATTNCGGAGTTGGTGGAATTTCAAACAGCATTAACGTCGAAATCACACTAAGACATGATTATGATAACAGATTCAAAATAATGGATGATANCTTCGAGGCCGACAATGTAGTACTATTGGATGCTGATGGTAATGAAATANCTCCTAACGATGGTTGGGACGAGGAATACCAAGGCTCTAGATCCATGAGGGCAAATTTTGCTCTGGATGANGGAGAATACGAACTTCATACCGGTACTAGTGTAGATTCAGAGTTTGAATTAGAAATCTATGATGGAGATTGGAGAGATGATAGTAATTGTGAGGGTGACCAAGAACTCAATCAGGAGGATGCTTTCGATCTGTTTGATGATTTCTTCAGCGATGTTAACTCAATCGCTTGGGGGCTTGGAAGCAGCGCAGACCTAACACTACCGCATTTAGCATCGCCCACAAGCAATTACACTGTCGTAGCAATGGTCCAGCAAGGAACTGGCGATTCAGCGACAATCAGTGCCGCCATAGGTTCACAAATAGCCGAGCCTAACCCTGAGCCTTTGGTCATGAAGGACCTTACAATGGATTACCTGCCAGAGAACCCTGCTGCCGGCGACACTATGCTGATTACGATTACAGAGCAGGATTCAGGAATTCCCGTTGAAATGCTTTCAGTAGTTGTGATCGAAAATGATTTCACTGTTTTCAGTGATATTACAAATAGCAATGGTCAGACCTCTTTTGTCCTTGAAGAGGGCACTTTCCTCATCAGGGCATCAGGCGGCATGTACAATCCTGCAGAATTCACAATAATTGTTACTAGTGATGGTAGTGAAGAACAAGAAACCGAGGACACCGACGGCGATAACATACCAGATATTTTTGATAATGACGACGACAACGATGGTGTAGATGATCTGAATGATTTGTGTCCTGATACTGCCGAGGGTGTGACCGTCGATAATGATGGATGCCCTGTCGAAGGTGACAATTCAAACGATAACACAGACGAAGAAGATGACGACTCGGATGAGAACCCAAGTGACGAATGTGCAGAATGGGAATATTGGAACCCAGAATTAGTAGACACAACAAAACCGGGTAATGGATGTCCATATTACGAGGAAGAGGATGGAGACGCTACCAGTGATTCCTCCGAAAATAAAATTCTAGGCATGGATCCAATCACTCTTGGAGCGTTAGCAGCAGTACTAGTTATCGCAATCCTTGCGGCCACGATGTACGTAAGAAGGGGCAGCAGCCAAGGTGATGATGATTGGTATGAGCAGCAAGATACAATGTTTGATGACCCTTACAAAGAAGTTCCTTCAATTACTGTAGTTGCACCTGTAGCAGCTGCTCCACGAAGCCCTCCTCCAAGCCACCAAGGATACATGCAAGATGGTTACGAAGTTACTGAGTATCCACAAGGTAGTGGAAATTGGTGGTGGAAGGACGCACAAACTGGTAGATGGACTGAGTGGAAATAAGCAGATGATGCAATTATCCGCTTATGCCCACTAGAGGTCGGAGGCCAAATAATGCAATCCAAAGTTTTTAGAAATTCAATCACTTTGTCTCTGATTTTTTTTGCAATGGTTGCAATTATCTTTCCTGTCGAGTTAGTTCTCAATACTGATTCAATTTTTGAAGACCCAGCTAAGGAGCGTATCAAAGAAGAATCTTTAGTTGATAATTACAAAGGTCAACTAATCCTCAAAATCAGACACGATGATGGGGAATCGGTAACTAGTAATTTCGACAACATGCAGGCTCTAATGGTCTTAGAAAAAGAACTACTTGAAGGCGCCAATCCAGATAATTCATGGGATTATAGTACAATAATCACAAAGCTAGAAACTCCATTCTCTGCCTGGAGTGAAGCGTTTGAATCACGAAACAGAAGCTTGGAAAATGCAACTAAGTGGTCTGATGTATTGAGCCCCACAATCGAAGGTGGCTGGTGCGGAAATGATTCAACTGTAGCGGAAAATGAGGCTTTTCAGACCACAATGCTACTGTTACCAAAAGATTCCAATTTTGGAATTGCATGCCCTTCTTTTCCTGGGGCCTCTGAATTAACTCCACCCAATTCCGATGAGGTTCTTTGGCTGATATGGTTAGACTCATCAGATCCCACTGAGCCAGTAACCGATTGGAATACTCTGAACCTATGGGCAGAAAAAGTGAGTGAAAACACCGAATTTGATATTGAAGCAGTCGGAATAAATATGCTATTTCAAAAGTCAAAAAATATTGCTGAGGATGACCTTAATTCGATAATTATACCTTCAGCAATTTTCCTCATTGGTGTTATGTATGTGATAATCAGAGATTGGAAGGTTTGTGCGGTTACACTTGGAAGTGTAGGACTTGTTATTACTGCAGAAATCGGAATTCTATCAACGCTAAACGTCCAAATATCAATTATCGATGCAATCGCCTTTCCTATTATCTTGGCAGTCGCAGTAGACGGAGCATTTTGGTATTGCAAATCATCTCGAAGTAGAGAGGAAGTGCGTTCACTACTTCTACTCGCTATGGTAACAACATTAGCAGCGGTTTCATTATCGATGTTCTCCCCAATTAAAGCACAAAATACGCTGGCGCTTATGATGATTATCGGGATATTTCTGGATTGGTTACTTACTAGGTTTGTTCTCGAAGATTTTTACATGAGTAGAAGGGATGGGGAATTAATCTCACCAGTACTAGAACCAATCTCAGAAAGTAATGCTACACAGTGGTTCTGGCCCTCTTGTCTGGCAATTTTAGCCATAGTTACAGTCATATCTCCTCCAGGAGTCGAGGTTTTTGACATTAATCAATTCCTTTCGGATGATGACCCTGCACTTGATGACTTTGAAGAACTTCAAGAACAATACCTAATTGCCTCAAGCACGATAACATGGGTAATTATCGATGTTGAAGGAGACTCGCATTCTGATTATCTCAAGGCACTTGATATTCAACAACAATTAGGTCAACACCCTAGTGTAATTTCGTTTGAAACGGGTATATTCGAAACGCCACTTGTCATGGGAATTGAATCCGGATATGAAAGTGAAATAAATAGCACGATAGATTCGGTTTCTAGAAATTCTGAAGGTTCGCCTGTTTTGGATGATCACAGATTACAGACAGGTGGTGAAACAACTTCGCTAGTGATTGGTGTCTTCATAGACGGGAGTAATGCAGATGCTGCGCTGCAGTTTATGGACGACGTCACTAAACTTGTTGACAGTTACGAAACTGAACATGTTATTGGGGGGGAACTAGTCACAGGAGCATCACTTGCCCAAGATTTTGACGAAACTAGAATAATTCAGATTTTAACAGCCGGAGTTTGTGTTTTAGTAATCGCTTATCTAGTCTCTAAATCGCCCGAGAGGGCTTTACGAATTGCAATCGGTACAATAGCAGTAGGGGCTGCAGTTGATGGTTTTGCTAGCATAATTGGCGAAAGGGGAGTTAGCACTGCTCCTGCTGTTCTGTTAGGAATGGGATTTGCTGCAGATTACTTGTCCCACGCCAGCGCGGGCCATGTAGAAACTAGAAGTGATAATTTTGCAAGGTGGGGTGCAGCAATTACTTCCGTTTCTATATTCGCCTTGCTTACTTTAGCGGAGTTCCCGCCAGCAAGGCAAACTGGCCAGTTACTAACGATAAGCATATTATTGTCGGTAATTCTAGCAACTAGTCTATCCAAAGTTGATGTAAAACTAAGTTATTCATTTAGTGAAGAATAGTGTGAAAATAAGCTAGTAAAACTAAGAAAGATTTTGTATCGTCACTATAAAAATTCTTAATGAGGAATATCAATGGTTTCAATGGGTGATGTCAACGAAGCACAGAAGGCATGGGGTGATGGTATTGTAGCAATCGCTTCAGCGCACACCTCCGGACAAGATTATGTCGAAGTCGCTAAAAATCACGTTGAAAATTTGTACGCATATGGCATGACTAGCGTTTTATTCAAACCGACTTTAGCTGAAATAGAACAATTCCGTCCTGACTTTGAAAGCGCACTTTCGTACTTCGTAGCATCTAACAATGCATGTCCAGAAGATAAGGGATTCGCCATAAAAGGTTGGACGAAAGTGAGGTTCGAAAATTCTGATGTTATACTCAATGAAAATAGCGCCTTAACTATGGGTAATTATTACTTTACTGACGCATCGGGTAAGGAATTGAAAGTTGAATTTACTTTTTGTTACATACAAGATGACAAGGGGAAATTACGCATCCAACTGCATCATTCATCTATGCCTGCGACTAGTGATTGATGTAAATTTGCGTCTAGTATTTGTATCAATCAGTCTATATGTATTGTCTTCTAGGGCTGGTCATGTCAATTATTGCAGCATACAACGAAGCATGGGAAAAAGGAGACGTCGAAGCATTAGCAGAAATAATCCACGATGATTGTGTATTCAATCCCCACGTCGGTGGCATTACAATGAGCAAGTCAGACATATTGGGTTTTGCTGGTGGCGATGGGACACCAAGAGCAGAAAATGAGAGGATCTTATTTGAGAATGATGAAGTTGGAGTAGCACACTCGATCGTTCACTTTGCAAACGGTTCAACATCTGAAGCAGTTATGTCATTCATGAGATTCAAAGATGGTAAAATTATCCTTATGGAAACAGGAGCCACACCCCTTTCAGACGATTATAAATTAGTTGGCCAAGAGTGATTTATAATCATTCTACCCTACAATACATGATTGACCATAATGGTCACGAAATATTGGCTTAATATTAGCCTAGTTTAATTGATTAAACCACTAACATTCAAGAGGCTTCAGAATTAGGATAGAACATGGTAGAGATGCCGTCAATTGGCAAGCGAGTCAAAATTGAGGCGAAAAGCCCAGGCGGCGATGTTACACATCATGGTGTTGTGTTACCTGGAGCCGCTCCAAATCATCTGACCCTGAAGTTGGCAAATGGGTATAACGTAAGTTACCCAATCGACATGGTTCTATCGATTGAGGAAATAGGCGATAACACTGGTATTAAATCGAATCCTGCTGAAATAGAACAGGACCAAAGCCTTCCAAAGGTTACAATTATACACACCGGTGGAACTATTGCATCAAAAGTAGATTATACAACAGGAGCTGTAATCGCTCGATTTGAACCCGAGGAGTTACTATCTAGTGTACCAGAGATTCTCAAGATTGCTAATATCGAGGCTGTGAAACTTGGCAATATGTGGTCGGATGATATTCGACCTGTACACTGGAATAAAATGATTGATGCTTGCCAAGAAGCATTTGACTCGGGTTCGGTAGGGGTAGTCATTACTCACGGCACAGACACGCTTCATGTCAGCGCTTCTGCTCTATCCTTTGCTTTCGCAGGAAACGGATGCAAACCTGCTGGAAGAATTGTTTTCACCGGCTCCCAAAGGTCATCAGACCGAGCATCAACTGATGCAACTGAAAACTTACTATCTGCAGTTTATTGGGCTGCCAATGGACCGGACGTCAGCGGTGAAGGTGACGCAGCAGTGACTGTGATGCATGCAGGTTCAGGAGACGGCATTTGTGCTGTCAGTCCCGGTGTTGCAGTCCGCAAGATGCACTCAACGAGGAGAGATGCATTCCAAGTGGTGAATGGAGATAGAATTAGCGAAATCAAAATCTCCAGGAATGGATTATCACACTCTCCTGTTTCACAAAACAAAAAAAGAGAAACGTCAGAACCTACAAAATTCAATCCTGAAATTAGAATTGCACAATTCATTGCTGGCCCTCACCTACACAGTGATTTATTGTATGCTGCTAACAATTCTGGTTACTCTGCGATAATTATTCATGGCACGGGTTTGGGGCATTTGCCAATAGAAAATCCGAATGGTGACGCCCCAGAAAATGACGATCTTATGACAGCTATTAAGGAATCAAAAATCCCGGTAATTGTTGCAAATCAGTGCATAAATGGACCTGTAGATTTGAACGTATATTCCAAAGGTAGAAATCAACAGGAAATAGGAGTGCTCGGTCACGGTTCTACTTCTTCACCTGAAGCATTACTTACCAAGGTACACTGGGCTTTATCTAACGACATGGACCTTTCAGTACTGACCAAAAATCTCTGTGGAGAGAATATTTCTTCTCTGCGCTCTTGACCGCTTGAATGAAGAACCGTAATGCAGTGGGATTACTATGCCAAGGGATTCGAGCGACGCCCTCGAGGACTTGAAGTATCGGCGAGAGAAGATGCACCTTGGTGGTGGATTAAAACGTCAAGAAAGTATTCGTGCCTCCGGAAGAGGAACTGCAAGAGATCGAATTAGGGACCTACTAGATGAGGAATCATTTGTAGAAATCGATACTTTTCTTACGCACAGAACATCAGATCATGGTATGTTCATGCATGAAACACTAGGCGATGGTGTTGTTTGTGGCCACGGTACTGTAAATGGTAGACGAATCTACTGTTTTGCACAAGATTTCTCAGTCCACGGAGGTTCTATGGGTGAAATGCACGCAAAGAAAATCTCTAAAGTTGTAGAAATGGCTGAGCGATCCAAAGTCCCTCTGGTAGGGATATGGGATGGAGGAGGCCAGCGCGCTCAAGACGGCATCGCTTCACTTGGTGGCACAGGAGAATTATTAGACAGGTTGGTCCAGTGTTCGGGACGCATTCCGATGATATCACTTGTTTTAGGCCCAGTAGTAGGAGTGTCTGCGTTAGGAGCCAGCCTTGCAGATTTCACGATTTTAGGAAATGAACATGGTCAGTTATTCATGTCATCTCCTCTTGAAACTCCCGAATGCATCAATGGAGATGTCGATGCAGCAGGCCTAGGTGGAGCGACCCTTCATGCGAGCCGCTCAGGTATTGCTTGTTTGATTGCGGATGATGAAGAAGAGGCCTGTGCCCTAACTGCGGACATTCTCGGTTTTCTTCCGGACAATAATTTGTCTGCACCACCGATTGAAGCAACGGCAGATGAATCAACTCGATTGAATCCAGAACTTACTAATTTGGTACCAGACAACCCAAATCGTCCATATGACATGGTCAAAGTCATAGAGGAAATTGTTGATGATGGCATATTNATGGAACTTTTCAATTCTTACGCTGAGAATATTGTTATTGGATTTGCAAGGCTAGATGGCAAAACTGTTGGGATTGTTGCTAACCAACCAAAAGTATTGGCTGGATGTCTCGATATTGATGCTTCNATAAAGGCTGCGCGATTCATACGAACCTGTGACGCCTTCAACATACCTTTGGTAACTTTCGAAGACGTTCCAGGATTTTTACCAGGTGTTGTACAAGAATGGGGAGGAATTATTCGTCATGGAGCAAAACTCCTGTTCGCTTATGCGGAGGCGACGGTCCCAAAAATGACTTTAGTCACGAGGAAAGCATACGGAGGAGCATATCTAGCAATGAGCTGTAAGCACCTTCAGTCTGATTACAACATAGCGTGGCCAACAGCCGAACTAGCAGTNATGGGTGCTGAAGGTGCGGTTAATATCATACACAGAAGAGAAATTGCTGCTGCGTCAGATGATAAGAAAGAGGAAACCCGCCTAAAATTAGTAGATGAGTACAAGTCTAAATTTGGCGACCCCTATGTTGCTGCAAGAAATGGCTGGCTTGATGACGTAATTGAGCCCGAAGAAAGTAGGATGCGGTTGATTCGAGCACTCAGAATATTATCATCTAAGCGTGNGTGGTCACCACCGAAAAAACATGGAAACATTCCGTTATGATCAGTTTTTTCGAGACTGCAACATGTATCCGATTAGTAAAATAGTAACAAATCCTAAACCAATAGGTAGAATCCACTCACTGAGNTTACCTTCTGAGTCTGCGTTGTTATTNACTTCTGTGTTAGTCAGAATTTCAAATTCTCTTGTGACAGTGTTTGACCATTCTTGAGCATTACCGTCCCACACCCTAACCTCGATTAGGAAANTCCCCTCCTTGTTGGTGTTGGTTGTTGTGAGGCACGTCAGTAATACTGAACCCGTGCATTCTGTATTTTCCTCGATTGAATTATTTGCAAAAANTACAGAATAAATCAAACCTGCATCACCGTCTTCATCTGAAATTGTCCATAATATTGACAGAGTATTTCCGCTATAGTCGGTCGATGATATACCAACAGTTGGTAAATCTGGGACTGATTTTATGTTAGCATCTAATTGTGCTACTGCAAAATTTACTCCATCACTTACGTTGATATTTAATGATGCAGTTCCGAAATGATTAGGCGCTCCTACTAGGATTAGCTCACTACCTAATAANGAATAGTCGAGGATTTCAGATTCTCCAAGCACTGTAAATGTTAAATTATCATCGTCAACGTCGACTGTGAAATTCTCTAAGTCTAATGAAAGACTACTGTCTTCATCAAATTCTACACTCAAGATAGGTGATGAAAACTCAATTATGTCGTCAACAGGTTCAACGTTTATTGGGACGAAAATCTGNAATGGTTCTGTTGACCCATCCGATACTGTGAATTCTACCAACTCTGCTCCATTCCAATGCGTCTGTGGGTCAATTAGAACCGACGAAAGAGATGTGCTTATTCTGATACCATCATAATCTCTGGCAGCGCTAATGACTAGACCTTCACCCTCTGGGTCACTTACATAATCTGCAAAATCAACAATAATGCTATCTCCATCTTCGACCGAAAATTGCTGTGGGATTGTACCGGTTTGCACCACTGGGTCGTTCACAGGCAGTACTGTCACATTTGTTGTCAACTGTAAAAATTCATCACTGGTAGCGAGTGTCAGATTCAGTTNAATCGTGCCATCCCACTCTTGATCAGTAACATGTGATATTGTTAATTGACCCTGAATAATCGAGATGGAAAGTCTTGATTGATTTTCTTCAANAAACTCTGCAGCTTGGAAATATATCTCTTCACCGTCAGGGTCTGTCGCAAAGTAATCTCCTTGAACTGTAATTGATGAATGTTGGTCAAACAGTATTTCTGGTATTGGGTCATTTACATCCATGGGCATTCCAATCCGATCAATTGTCAATTCAAGCCAGTCTGAAAAAGAATTATCNTGGATCCTTAGTTCAATTAAGGAGGGTCCAGGCAAAAGTGATGTCCCATTGATATAACAGGATGCTACACCATTTTGCANTGTTCCAATCACCAATTCGTCACTCGGAAGAAGGCAGGATACGTTTCCGCTTGCAGCACTCCCATCTCGCATTGTCACATTTGAAGATATGATGACTGATTGATTTAGCATAACTGAATATCTCGATGAAACTATGTCCTGCATTTTGTACAACCTTGACCGAGATAAGTCCTCATCAATGTATGAATCTGGATCACTAGAAACGGTCTTGTCTTCTCTGTTGAATGCCTCTCCATATGCGGAATCATCACCTCGTAGTGAGAGGTTTAGATAGGGAAGAATGTGATTTAAAGCATGGTTTTGTTGACCATCACGACCCATTGTTGAGTCCCCGTCTGCAAGCCGTTCAAAGAAAGAATCAGTCTCTTGATATCCAATATGATTAGCACCTCTAGGATACATCACTTGCCATGCNCCCGGCCAACTTTCCAAGTAAGGAATCACGTTTTCTCCTGCTGGAGAGATTTCATCAGTTGTACCGGTTAGAAATAATGCAGAAGATGGGCGAGACAGTATGACAGACTGGGGATAGTCACTAGAAAAACTATCGAGGCCTAAGCCAAACAAACCGTCAATGACATAATCTGTACTCTTTACAATCTCTGCAGCAAAATGAGCACCGCTGCCATGACCTCCAAGGGAAATATGGTTCAAAGCAAACATACTCTGCGAACCCGCAATTGAATTGATTGTACCATTATTCCATCCGTGAAGAGTGAAATTTACTGATTCGTAACTTGTATCGTCTGAAACAACTAATGTGATGTAACCCCAAAGGGATAATTCCTCTTGTAACCAGATNTATTGATCTACATCCTCTCCACTATCTGTATAAAACACAACAACGGCAAATGGACCATTCTGTGCCATGTAAGAGTCTTCGCCATCAGAAATAGAGGGGTAAGATATTCGATAATCACCAATTTTTGAATCCTCCGACATCTGCCAGCCAACAAAGCCGGAATTCTGGTTTTGAACCGGGAATTCATCTGCAATTACCGTAGGAAGTACCAGAATTAGAGCGATAAGTACCATTCTCTTCATTCAAGATGCACCTCCGCAGCAACTAGTCTTGTCATGAGTAAAGAAAGTGAAGGAAGTAAATCAGCATATTTCGGCGCCCACAAGGATGCCCAGGAGCAGAGATGCTGGGCACAGAGTAGCCACCTTCCATCTGGATTGTTTGCCANATAACTTATTCTAGATTCGAAATTACCACTCATTTTTTGATAGTTCACAAGAAGATCACCACAATCAGTATCAAAATCTATTGAGAAATCTGCATCTTCTTNGCATAGATTCCAAGGACCATCTTCTTCAAGCATGCGTTTTCCTCCTAATTGTCTAATCTTTCCACCAAGACTACTCCAAGCAGAAGCGACTGAGCGAGCTGTTCCTCCTCCCCCGGTAATACCCATCACGTCATTGGTACTCTTGCCGAATGCTTTGGCAACCATGCACATACCTGGACCATCACTCGATCCTGCCCACCAAGTAATTCCATCCCACCTAAGAGTATTTACCGACCGTATTTCCATTGCATTATCAATACACTTTACTGCTGCAGATGATAGTTGNTGTTTGAGCGGGCTTGTAAGAGACAACCAAACTTCTTCATCATGGAAAAAATGTTCACTCGGCAATTTCGTTGGAATGTCGGCGTTAGGTAGCGACACATCTGGTTCTGTATACTCCATCCCAGCATTTACTGCCCTTTCGAGCAGTGTATTTGCTCTAAATTTCCCCAGAGGGGANCCAACATATTCCCAGTCTGGAGGAGATGGTAATGAACCTGCNTATCCCCAAGCCAGGGCATTCTCTACTCCCTCAGTGGGAATAACTACTACACCTTTGAGACCTGGAATTTTAACGCCCTTGGTTCTAGACAAGTGCGCGTGTACAATTGCTGTTAAGATGGGAGAAAGTGAATGCNTTACCGGGTTGCCTGCAACAGCATGACGAACCTTCCCCATGATANCCAATTCTTACTCCCAGTACTTGAATAAGCCTATGCTTAGAGTAAACTTGTATGGGCAGATTGTGGTAACCATCAATAATGAGTGTTGGTTAAACATANNCATGGGAGTATCTGAGAGGGGTTCATTTCTTTGGTTCCTGATGGCTGTTACGCAAATTTGGCTTTCTCTAAAATTGATGGAGCAGGTTGATTCTGCGGTAACGACACTATTTGGAACTACAGCTGCAGCGTGTTTTATCCTCGCCTTGGTAGTATTTAGACAAGAACAAAGAGAACTATTACTNAATCCTATGAAAAATTTGCAAAAAGAAGTTCACCCAGACCAAATGGCAAAACAAGGGAAGGGCATTGGTTTTGGAGTAGGAATGTGGATATTAACAATTATTGTCGGGACTCTTTTCTTTTGAGTGATGACCATGGTTGGTTCGGACCCGGCAGACGAACTGTTTAGCGGTTTTTGGCCCGTAATGAGACGATTTCTTTTCGCCTTCATACCCCTATGGGTATTTTTGATTGGATATGCCGCAGGAATTAATGTCATTATTGCCGCAATATTCGCTGGAGCCTCGGTTTCAGTTGTGGCAATCTACGAAAAAAAGAAAATAATCGCAGAACATGCCAAACAAGATAACGGCAATAAGGTCATTAAGTAACGAATACAGGGAAGGATGGGGTCGCAATGGGTATTTTCGAGTGGATTGCCGATTTGTTTGGGTTNACAGCCCCCTCGGTAATTGAGATTGTGTTCGTTTGCTGTGCAGTTTTCGGATCTCTATTCTTCATCTTAATGATGGTCTTAATGCTGGTTGGCGACATTCTAGGCGGAGTGATTGACACTGCATTCGATACTGATGTGAGCATGGATAGTACCCTAGCGTTTGAGTTATTCAGCCTTCAAGGAATAGCAGCAGCAATAATGATGTTCGGTCTAACTGGAATGTTCGTTGTATCGGCTACCGACCAAGAAATAATTGCGGTTATTTCNGGAGGATTTGCGGCAGGCGGCTCTCTATACATGGTTAGATACATGATGAAAGGTATCTCAAACCTGCAAGCGGATGGTACAATGAAACACTCCAGTGCAATTGGTTCAAAGGGTCACGTATATTCTCGAATCAAGCCTAATGAAGAAGGAGAAGTACAGGTCGCTGTTGAAGGAACCCTACGCACTTTACTTGCAAGAGGAAGGGACAAAACAAAATTAATTCCAAGTGGTGAACTGATTAGAGTTGTCGATGTAATTGGCTCGACGCTTATTGTTGAACCGCTTAGTGAGGGTGATGAACTATCATCAGAAGAAGAATGAGGTGAATAAATATGGATACTGGACTAACACTATTCCTGCTTATTGCAGGTTTTGGACTGATTTTTGCATTCGGAATAATCTTGCTTGTTACGAGATACAAGCGATGTGCATCTGACGAGATTCTTGTTGTTTATGGAAGAGTTGGCGGAGGAAAAGCCAGCAAATGTATTCATGGTGGTGCTACTCTTGTTTGGCCTTTGATTCAAGACTGGAAGAAACTGAGTTTGATTCCGATGACCATAAACATACCACTGACCAACGCACTTTCGTTGCAAAATATCAGAATTAACGTTCCTTCTACTTTTACCGTTGGTGTATCAACCGACCCTCTAATCATGAACAACGCCGCAGAAAGGCTGCTACACCTGACTCCCAATCAAATTGAGTCGATGGCCTCAGAAATTATCTTTGGACAACTACGTCTCACCGTAGCCTCACTAACAATCGAACAGATTAACCAAGATAGAGACCAATTCCTGGAGTCTATCCGTGACAATGTTGGCCATGAACTAAACAAGCTTGGATTGAATCTGATAAACGTTAACATTACAGATATTACAGATGACTCAGATTACATTGAATCCATCGGTAAGAAGGCTGCTGCTATTGCAGTAAANGCTGCTAAGGCTGATGTTGCTGCTGCAAACCGTGATGGTGACATTGGTCAGGCAGAAGCTAATCGTACAAGAGATATTCAAGTCGCAGAGAATGCTGCTGCCGGAGAAATCGGTAAGAAAGGTGCAGACGCTGCACAACGAAAGGAAGTTGCTGTACTCGAAGCAACTGCTATCGAAGGCGAAAACACATCGAAGGCAAGCATCGCTGAATACAATGCTAACTTGGCTGAGAAAGAAGCAGAAGCGATGCAAAGAGCAGAAGTCGCTCGCAGAACTGCAGAAATGCAAGTTCAGAAGGCGCAATACAGTCTAGAACAAGAGAGACTGAAGGCTGAAGAAATTGTAAGGGAAGAGATTGCCAAAACACAAATCGAAATTGCGGCAGAAGCAGAAGCAGAACGCCAACGCCGAGTTGCAAGTGGTGAAGCAGATGCAATTCTTGCAAAATACCGTGCNGAAGCAGAGGGTGTACAAGCCGTCCTGGAAGCAAAGGCTGCTGGATATTCCAACCTTGTTGCTAGCGCTGGTGGAGATGCTAAAGCAGCGGCTACTTTACTCATGGTCGAAAAAATTGAGGACATTGTTGCCCGACAGGTTGAGGCTATCTCTAACCTGAAGATAGACAAGATCACAGTCTGGGATTCAGCAGGTGGTGGCAGTGGAGAAGGTTCTACTGCAAACTTTGTCTCTAGTTTGATACACTCATTGCCGCCTGTGCATGACGTTGCAAAGATGGCAGGGGTAGACCTTCCAGATTACCTGGGAAGTATGAAAGAGCAATAAAACAGCCTTTAGCGGTCCCTAAAGGGACCGTGGTTTGAAAAACCCTCTAAGCCGCCAAGTTACCATGCAGAGCGATTTGGAAATTGCGAGAGATGCGAAGATGGAAGATATCTCGGCTATCGCATGGAAACTCGGCATTGGTGCTGCAGAATTAATGCCTATGGGAGTGGGCAAAGCAAAAATCACGTGGGATGCTCTAAAAAATCGTATATCTAAGCCACAAGGTTCCTTAATTTTGGTTACAAGTGTTAACCCTACTCCGTTTGGCGAAGGCAAGACTGTTACTACTATCGGACTTACTCAAGCAATGAACAGAATCGGTAAGCGGGCTACATGTGTNATCCGTGAACCGTCTATGGGACCTGTCTTCGGAATTAAGGGAGGCGCAGCAGGTGGTGGACTTTCACAGGTAATACCAATGGAGGACATCAACCTCCATTTCACCGGAGATTTGCATGCGGTTACTAGCGCTCATAACCTACTGTCCTCGATGATTGACAACCATTTGAAGCATGGAAATNAGCAACAAATCGATTCATCTAGAATAATCTGGCCAAGAGTGGTTGANCTCAATGATAGATCGCTAAGAAATGTCACCGTGGGACTTGGAGGCCCTGCAAACGGAATGGTTAGGGAAGATAGGTTTGATATCACTGCGGCCAGTGAAGTGATGGCAATACTGGTTCTAGCAACAGATTACTCGAACCTAAGAAAGCGGCTCGGAGACATCGTGATTGGGCAAAGAGTCGATGGCACTCCTGTAAAAGCGGAAGATATTGGAGCAGCAGGTGCGATGGCTCTTCTCTTACGTGACGCTTTCTTGCCTAATCTAGTTCAAACTCTGGAAGGAGATCCTGCNTTCATACACGGCGGGCCTTTTGCTAATATCGCTCATGGCAACTCATCAATCATTGCTGACAAACTTGCATTGAGCGTTGCCGACTTCGTGATCACTGAGGCTGGATTTGGTTCGGACATGGGTGCTGAGAAATTCATGCACATNAAAGCAATGAATTCGAAAAAGCCAGCAGATTGTGTGGTGGTTAATGTCACAGTACGTTCTATGAAATTACATGGTGGAGCATTTGGTGATAAAGCTGCAAGAAGACCCTCAAAAGATGAAATAGAGAAAGAAGATGTCGAAGCAGTACGAAAAGGAGCACAATCTAACCTAGACCGCCATATAAAAAATATGAGCAAGTTCGGAATGCCGGTGGTCGTTTCAGTCAATAGATTTGCAAGTGATACCGATGCAGANTTAGAGTGTTTGATTGAATGTGCTCAGGCCTCAGGGGCAAAGGAAGTTTGCCTTACAGAGGTGCATAGNAAAGGTGGCATGGGAGGAACTCAACTCGCCAAAGCCGTCGTTTCTTCATGCCAAGACCATATAGCAGCCGGCCGACCTTTCACCCCATTATTCAATAACGATGCACCCATTGAAGAAAAGGCATTGAGAGTAGCAACTAGGATGTACGGTGCAGACGGTATCAATATTCATGCAAAGGCAGATAGGCAATTGAAACAAATCAAGTCATGGGGATATGGTAACCTCCCGGTATGTATGGCTAAGACTCAGTACTCGTTTAGCCACGACCCAGATTTGCTTGGCGCACCAAATGGATTTGAAGTTCCAATTCGTGAATTCAGATTNAATGCTGGGGCTGGATTTGTTGTTGCGGTAGTTGGAGAAATAATGACGATGCCAGGCCTACCAAAACGCCCGGCTGCAGCAGACATGGATATGGACGAAAACGGTAATTTGTTAGGCGTATTCGGGTGAATCAATGCAGGTACTCAAACGCGAGTTCGGGTTATATCGGATTCGCATTGATTCTTACGATGACCTATGGTCTTTAGCACGTTTATGCACCAAAGGGCGTAGCATCGCAATGCTCGGTGAAAGGAGAGATCAAACCACAGCAGGTCTAGAAGGTGGGCGTGCTAAGGCCGCAGAAAGGAAAAAAATGTGGATTAAACTTTCAATCGAATCAAGCGAGTTCCAAACATTCTCAGACAACCTAAGAGTCCATGGAATAATAGAGGAGGCACATTTTGACATTGGCAGCCATCATACACACACTATTGAAATTAGAGATGAGATTGAATTAACCACNATTAGAGAGTTTCCAAAAATTGATCATGACCTAATAGCACAAGCATGTCGTGACTCAGGGAAAGCAAAAGTTGTGATTATTGTCGTTGAAACAGATGAGGCTATACTTTACGAAGTTACAGGCCGGGGAGTCAGAGAAGTGTCAACCTGGACTATGAGAGGAGGAGGGAAATATACTGGAGCCAAATATAGTGATGGAGTTTCAAAGTCATTTTTTGAAAAGGTTTCAAAGGAATGTAATGAATCTATACTTGAGGGAACACCGATTGTAATTTGCGGACCCGGACACGCCAGAGAGAAACTCGCTCCCTTGATAAATGGACCAAAAAAGTTGGTCGCTACTAGTATGGGTGGAAGAGCCGCTGCAAATGAAGTTATNACAGAAGGGCTTGCAGGTGAAGTTCTTTCTGAACATGCAGTGGTTAAGGAAACAGCTCTTTTGGAAGAGGCATGGGTTAGAATTTCTACAGATGGTGCGGTAGCTTACGGTGAAGAGATGATTAGGAAAGCCCTAGAAGAAGGAGCGATTGATACGTTGATGATTACTGCAGATTTGGTTCGAGAAAACAAATGGGAAAATATAGTAATAGGGCTAGATGAAATAGGCGCTAAACTCGTTCAATGCTCAACAGATCATGATGCTGGCGAGCAGCTGGTAGGCATTGGTGGAGCNGTTGCTCTTCTAAGATTCAAGGTGTGAAAATGTATAGTAGATGGTTTCACGAAGTCGAAGGCGATTTGCGTCANGAAATGAAGGGGTTAAGNTGGCTCCTCATAAGAGAGGAAGACCTATCCAAGGCTACATCGGCATGGATGTTCGCTGAGTTAGATGGCACCTTAATAGCAGTGGACCATAGAGGTAGTGAATTCATTTCAGGTATACATAACAGGGCGATTCACTTACTTCTAGTAGACCATAACAATGGAATAACTGGTATCACCAAAGTAGTTACAGAAGGCGAACTTGAAGACCACCTGTGGTAGTCAAGCAAACGGTATAGAAATCGTCTTATGAGTCCCTAAATTTACGACTGTGAGCATACAAGGTTTGGGTTGGAAACCAAGCATCCTTTGGTAAGAAGTTTGGTCCTGCCAAGTCGAGGATTGAATCAAAGTAGTACCTCTGAAATCAACACAAGCATGACCATGCACGTGTCCCGTNACAAATATATCGGGAACCTCGCGAATTACCAGGCCATCTTCAGGTTCAGGTGAAAGTGGCGTTTTCCCGCCCCACTGTGGTGCGAGGTGGCGTCTACGAAGCATTTGCCGCATCGCCTCTATCGGTTCCCGATAAGTNACCGTCCGTAATCCTGCAACAAAGTCGTCGATAGATTTCCCATGATAAGAGAGGATTCTTACCCCATCAATACTGAAATCACAAGGATTCCCAACAAAAGTTGTAGCGTTGTAATCTTGTTGAATCTCTGNTTCAAGTGTTGGTTGTGGCTCGGCAGGCCTAACAGCATCATGATTTCCTGGCAGCATTATGCACTCAACCCAGTCAGGTAGCAGCTCAACTAATCCTGCAAATGTAGAATACTGTTTGTAGAAATCTTTTATCAGCAATTCTTTATCTTGGCCAGGGTATATCCCAACTCCATCAACACAATCACCAGAAAGAACAAGGTATTTGATTGTTCGAGCGAGAGGATTTGTCTTGAACCATCGGATCATTTTGTGCCATTGAGCCTCTAAAAATGTCTTGCTACCAACATGGATATCTGACAAAAAAGCCACAGAGATTTCTTGTTCTGCAAATTTCTTTTCATGGCTATTTTGCATAGGGAAATGCAAATCATCAACATAAAACAGGTCGCCATTCTGAGAGAAGGTTCCCGAAACACCAATTACATCATCAGGCATTAAACCAGCCTCAACAACCTGAGCGTGTTCAATTATGCGGTCGTCTCCTTTACGATTCATGAGTAAGCAACTCATCTCCCCGCTAGTATCTTCGATACTAAACATAAGATGCCCATTTTTTGTATGACGAGGATCATTGACAAGACCAATCGCCACCGCAATATTTTCCCTCCCTTGGAATCGGCTTTTCTCTGCCTGTAAGCGGGCGATATCCATCGGTCTTCGGGGTAGATTGGAGTTACTGATTATTAATTTACGAAGTTTCGCTAAGCGATCATTGAACGCGTCATTGATGTCTGCCATTTTACCTTCAGTAGTACTATTTCCAGTTATGTCATAATGGACATCGATACTGAACATTGCATCTATTGCTTGCATAGGGAAGTCTTCTTCTCTCCAGTCGGGCATGTTATTGCGCATGCTAACATCTTCGATTTGTGGTTCATGTATTGGAGCTATCACNCGACCTGGATTACCCTCAAGTGATTCGACTGTTACATTTAACCCATTGACACCAGATTCTTTCATCTTATTTATCACAGAGACCGGGTTTGGATGGCCAATTAGAAAATCCATTACACCTCGTGGCACAATCGGGATTCCTGCAGCCCTTAGATGCTGCATAATCTGCGCACGGGATGCTGCCATGTTGCACAGACAGAATCGGATGTTCTTGAGGTGTTCGGATATATCCCATTGCTAGACAGTCTATTCGCTTTCCCAAGAAACGTCATAATCGCTTCCCAATGCTGCGTCATCACCATTTTCCCATGATACGTCACTATCATCACCAATAGCCTTGCCTTGTTCCTGCCATGACTCGTCTTGCCAGGGAGAGGTGGCTGCCGCTTCTGCCGCCTTTCTAGCTTTTTCGGCCTCTGATTTTGCCATCTCTACAGCCGCTTCCGCTGCTGCTTTCTCCTTCTCAGCAATGGCGTCTTTTTGCCGAACCTTTGCTTTATCCCAGCAATCAATAGCCGTTTTTAGTGCAAAGTGAACAAATGAGACCTTGTTTTCAAAGCGGTTACCACCCATCTGAACCGACTCAGCATTAGCCCAATGAGCAGAGGCTATACCAACGTATACCAAGCCTACAGGTTTGTTTGAATTTGGTGCTACAGGTCCAGCAATACCTGTAATTGAGATTGCTATGTCCGCTTGTGACTTTGCTCTAGCACCTTCAGCCATNTGNATTGCGACTTGAGCATTTACTGCACCCTTTGACTCGAGTAATTCTTTCTGAACATCCAGTTCATTGATCTTTGATTCATAGGAGTAACAAACCCAAGACTGGTTGAAGTATTCACTCGCACCTGCAATATCAGTCAATGTGCTAGCAAGTAGACCTCCTGTACAAGATTCTGCTATTGTAATAGTAGCACTAACCTCTTTCAAACGGCGCACGAGGCGAGCCGCTAAGGCTTGGACTTCCTCATCCATTGTGTAGGGGCTGGCGCCTATACTTCTTGAATATACAGGGGTATCATTCAAAAAGAGGCGGCGCTAGGACTAGTCGGGTCTGTGGTCTAGGGGTTTATGACGTTGCCCTTACAAGGCGAAGATCGAGGGTTCAATTCCCTCCGGACCCACCAGTTCTGATCGTTTCAATTTTGCATGAAAGCTTACGATATCTAATTTAAGATAAGAACTGATTCTACAATTTTTTGACTGGTTTATCTTGCACTCAAATCCCTAAATATGGGCGCAAATCATTCAAATCTTTTGAATTGACAACAGTCACTCCGGCAGCAGCAAACGCTTCTTTTGCTGCATCTCTCTGAGGATTAAATCCAATGAATGTTGAGTCTTCCACACGCATGGACAAATCCATGCTTGAATCTCCAACAGCAACAAGCCTGTTTGGAGGGCAGTCAAGAATTTGCAAAAGTTTCTTAATCGATGTACTCTTTTCCATAGAGGGCACTCTTACGACTCCTTCATCGGTTAACCATCCATCCTCGTCGAAAACAAAACCATTGGCAATCCAATCATCTGCCTTGACCAATGCTGCAATCGATTGGACATACAGATCTACACCTGCGGAAACAATCGCAACATGGATTCCTGCATCTTTCAAATCAGCAACTAATTCTTTTGCGCCTTTCATCAATTTGCATCCAGAATATGCGCGGAAAAGGTCGTCGCGATGTATTTTTGGAGATTTTTCCTTCCAAAGAGCAATGTCTGCTGCCATAAACTCGCTGTCCGTCAATTCGCCTGCCATNAACCTTTGAAGTAAATCTTTGGAACTTGTGCCAAAGTGCTCATGGATGGTTCTCCAAGAAGAAATAGAATCAGCTAATACTCCATCACAATCGAACGCTACACAAAGTGGCTTTTCCATTTCATCTCACCTGTCCATGGCTGAAGGCTATCGCTATTGGACTTGTTGAAAGTAAAGAAGGATTTTTGGTTACAGAGGGGAGGGCCCCGGGAGATAATCCCGGGGCCACACTCCTTTGTGGGGCATCCCCTAACTCCCTTGGGAGGTAGGTATTTTCTGCGTGCTAAAGACATCCCACCCTCCCCGAGGGGAGGATGAGATGTGATTAGTTCTCAACCGTATCAAAGGTTAGTCCAGGTTCTGAGTACTGCACCTACTCCGTTGTTTGGAACGTAGCTGATGTCTATGTACAAATTCTCTAGCAAGTTACCTTCAGCATCTGTTGTGCGGACGAAGATAGTGTCGCCAGTATCTAGACTTGACTTGACGGCTCCACCCTCACTTCCTACAGAGTCACCAAATGTGACCATGCTAGGAGAGTTTCCTGGGAAGAAACCGTATACTGTTGGATCTGCAAGGTTGTACTGCTCTGTTACAGTTTGACCAGACACGTCTGTGTACTCAAATGTCACGACGATAGCCTGAGTAGCCAGTTCGACTTGACTACCTGTAACCATGATGCGGTGGAACCCATTATCGTCACTAGCCTGGCTCGAATCAACATCAAATGTCATTCGAGGAACACCCTTGGCACTTGTATCTGCCAAACTAGATGCCCAGACGTAGATTACACCAGATAGAACCACTGTAATTGCGACCATCAGAATGGTTGCTATGACAGGGCTCACTGCTTGCTCATCATCCTCTAGAGTCATCTCTTCAAGGATTTCCTGCTCTTCGTCACGGCGGCTCTGTAGAACCAGTGCACTGACGAATAGACCAGCAGCGCTGATAGCAATCAGTGTTGGTGCGAACGACGGTACATCTGCAGTTCCAATTAGTCTTACAACAGTTGGTAGTTCTTGGTTGGTACCAATTGTAGTCTTACCAAATGTTCGTGGCTGAGCACAGTCTGATCCGTTACCCAATGTTGTCATCAGGTTGTTACACCAGTCTTGGTCTTCTAGCATTGGTCGGCGCTTGTTCTCTAGTGTTACTGGAGATGGGTTACCATCTTCATCAACGCTCGAACTACCGACTTCACCAGGACAGCTCCATGCAGTTCCCTGTGTGCCATCGCTCTTGATACAAGCGTGAGCATGTGGGAATGCGTAACCGAAGTAGCGATCTTCTGGAGATGCTGTCATGTCACAGTTCTCGTCAACACAGGTCAGGACATCAAGTTCAACCCAGATTCTGGATGTTGTCGATGTAATGTAGACCATGTCTGTCACTTCTAAGGTCTCACCGTATGCTGGTGGTGTGACGTACTGAGTACCTAGGTTGACATATCCTTCAGCGGTTGGGTCTGTACTGTTGTAACCGTTACTGTAGAAGGTAACTTCTAGCATGTGGTCATAATTGTACGGACCTTCATCTCCACCGTGTCCAATGGTCACAGTAGTTGGAACCATTGTCTTAGGCATGATGTTTGAAACCTGGTTGTAGTCGAAGCGAGCAGATGCATCAAAGAAGTAATCTGGCACGTTTTCAGCGACATTGTCAACACGGACGTACAGAGTAACACTGTCTTCACCTTGCTGATAGTTCGCAGTGCTCATATCATAATTTGGTATGTAGCTAGGCGCAGTCTCAGTGTCATGTAGGTACAGAGTTATCGGACAGAACTCACCGGATAGTGGGTTCTTCTGATGGATACCACCGTTGTTCAGGTAGTCACGTTCCCACTCTGGTGCATTGGTTGTTGCATCCTTGATCAAGTCAAAGACGATGTCATCACCGACGATTGTAGCAGAGAAGTAGTTCTCATAGTCACAAGTGTCTGCCTTGACAATGCTCCATACTAGATCAGCATCCACATGGTCGTTATCGTGCTTCATTGCAGATAGATCGTAGGTCAAGTTGTCTACGTTCTCATCATCCTCAGTCAAAGTTACCTTCCATGGGAAGTTTGGAACTTCTCCATTTCCGTCAGAGATTACAACGCCTGTCTGGCGATTCCAATCCAATACTTCAGGTGCGTCATTGACTGGAGTAACTGCAAATGTTACCTCGTAAGGTGTAGCATCTGTGTTTTCTCCTACCCATGCGTAAGCCAGACAAATGTCCTCAGTCATGCCAGTTGGTGTTCCATCTGGTAGGAATGGAGGAATTAGGCTGTTGGTGTAGATGTTGTAACAACCTGTTACAGCAACAGTGACACCAGGTGCTACCTCGTATGGGTAATCGACTAGCCATGTGTAAGATACACATGCTGCCTTGATATCAGCAGTGCGTCCTAAGTATGCATTAGCACAGTAACCACCGTCGTCGTTCAGAGTCAGTACAATAGTACACTCGCCGCCAAGTTCATTCGCCTGGTTTTCGATGATTGTCAACTCATTGTTGACTACCGATACAGAGAATGCTGGACATGGGTCATATCCACCGGTGGTAGAGTAACCGTTCGGGAAGATTTCGTCCCATGTTGTGTCGAATGATGTAACATCAACACCGTATGCAACACTCCAGAAGTCGGTGTAGTTCATCGAGTTGTATACAATCGCATTAGCATCAATTGTACTGTCACAACCGTCATCTGAGCGAACAGCTGTTACCTTGTTACCGCTCGAATCCATGTACTCCTGATACCAAACTGATCCACAGCCGTTCTGTGCTAGCAGGTAAGTGAGCAGAGCAACGTCGTTTAGAGTCGGTAGCGTGTATGAACCGTTTGCGTTAGCCGCAGCCCATGCAACTGGGTCTCCAGTCATTGCAATGTCCTGGAATCCTCCGTTTGCTGTTACCGCTGCACCAGCCTCAGCAAACAGTGCTGAGACGCTAGNGAACTTCTTCTGTACCCAGTATGGCTCGACACTGACGTTGTCAGTCTTGATAGAAGCGCCCCATGTGTACACTTGAGGCTGCTCGTTTGCCATATCGTTACTTGCCATGTCAATCACGTAGGAACCTGTTGCGTTTGCAGCAGATCCAAGGACCTTGCTAACACTTCCAAATCCTTCGTCTAGGACGTTCAAGTTGCCTGCGCCGTCGTCGGCGAAGACTGGCATACAGTCGGAGCGCTCAGAGTTACAGATAATCGGTGCGTCGTTGACGTTGATTACTGTGAACACAATTGTCTCACTGTCTGTTAGACCGTGGCTATCTTCAACACCAAAGTGGAAGGTGTAGGTACCGAACTGGTCGTTGTCAGGGGTGATAGTCATTGTTTGACCATTCAATCCGCTGTCAAGAAGCATGCTTGGGCTTTGTGAAGGATCTGCGTCATCAGCAACAGTCCACGCCAAAGTGCTCTCTTCGTCCTGTACGTCGTCAGCCTTGTCCAGTAGAGTCAGTGTGTATGCACCACTGTCTTCGTTAACAGTAATGTCCACTAGATTCTGTATGACCGGGCATGCACGCTTTATGTCGATTTCTTCATCCACGTTAACACTCATGTCTACGTTGTTCAGAGTTCCCCAATCTTCAGCACATGGTGCGTCAACCTTTGCAGATATGTCGTAAGACTTAGCATCGGTTGGAGTATTGGAACCAACATAGCTTCTGTAAATCAGTAAGTGGTTGCGTAGGTCTAGACCAGAGTCAAGATCACCGTGTCCCATCAGAACTGTCAATTCTTCACTGAAGGTTTGACCAACAGCTCCGGTTGCAATACTTTGGGTTGGGTGAACTGATGTTACTTCACCGGTAGACTCATCCTGTACGATTACTATCATCCTGACATTGCTGGATGGTTCGCCAATACAGCTCCATGGTATGGAAATCTCAGTATCGTCATTGATATCACCATCACTGTCTGTGTCAATTGATGTTCCAATGAAGGATTGTAGGTTGCTACAAGATACATCTGACCAGCCTGTGAATCCGTTGACCTTCAGACCGGAGTTGCCGGTGTTACCATCCTCTGCCCAGAAGACGTAGTCTGCTGCAAATGGCAGAGAGTGAGAGACATACCAGCTTTGTCCAGTTGTGTCTCCTCCAGTGCTTGAATCGATGTAGATTTGCAAGTCAGCGGATGTCATGTCAACACCAGTTAGTGCAAGGTGTAGGTTGTTAGCATCCCATGTGGCAAGGAAGTCCTCTCCATTGGAATCNCTGGACATTACACCAGGCATNGCATCATNGGATGGGTTCTTAACGTTACCATACCATTCATCCATGTCACCATCAACATTCACGAATGTGTTTCTGTATCCAGGGGACACGTATGCTGCTTGTGCTCCATCAGTGGACTTGATTAGTAGTCCAACGTCTGATGCGTCGCCACCCTTGTGGGTGACGTTCAAGTTCAGCAAGTTACCTTCGTGAATAACTGCGGTGGTGTCCAGAATTAGTTTGGACGCATCTAGGCTGTTACCGACTGATGTTACTGTTACGTATGCACCAGCGTTAATCTGTGTTGTTACATCCGCCCATGTTACGTTCTCTACTGATCCTTCTGAACCACCGTCAGCATTTACTGCTGTGGTTGCTCCTGAATTACCACCGTTCCATCTGAAGTCTACGGCATCGATATCCAATCCAATTAGACCGAATGTGTCCATGTCAGTTGCATCGAACGAGGATGCTCCTGTAACATAAACACCAGTTCCAGTAGAGTCGCCAGACATTCTAGCGCCGTTTACAACCATGTCAGTGTCTTCGATGTAAACACCGTAGTCACCGCCAGAGATGATCGCATCTCCCTTGATTGTTAGATCTCCGCCGTATTGCTCGACTGATGTTTCGAATCCGGATACAGATGTTCCATCTAGTGTGATTTCATCAGTTGTACCCTGAATGTTCAGACCTGTCGATGAGAAGCTGTTTCCAGAACCNGCATTNACAGTTATTGTACCGTACATTGATGGGTGCTTCGAACAATAGTAGTCGTATGTGCCTGCAGTGCTGAAGGTCTTGACGTAAGTCTGACCTAGGTTCAGCTCGCCACCACTACCCCATGTAGAATCGTTAGCAACTACGGTGTGTGGATCGTTTGTGTTGTAGTATTCAACAGATCTCCATCGCACAGAGTCGCCCTCGTTTATGGATAGATTAGATGGTGAGAAGGTGCTCGCCAGAATCTGTATTGAGTAAACAGTTCCACCAGCGCCGCCTAGTGCAGTGTATGTAGAACCTGTATCTACAACGTCACAACCGTCAGTGACCAGAGCGTTCTCCATGATGCTGATTGAGTTACCACCAGTATTCACGGTTGCTGTTCCACAGTCTTCAGCCCAGATACCCACTGCAGAAGGCGCTGTGCGTCCTGCTGATTGTGAGATATCATTGTTAGTGATGTTTACTGTGTATCCGAAAGTGATTCCGTCAATCAGAATTCCACCGTCTGTATCAACCATGGTGTTACCATCGATTACACCGTAACCGTTTCTTGCTGCAATACCTGCATGGGATGCATCTCCGTCACCGTATACTGTGTTATTCATAATCTTCCAATCAAGACCACCACGCATGTAAATCGGCTCTTCACCGCTTGATAGCGTGTTACCTTCAATCAACAATCCAACGGTAGTTCTGTCTTGCGTGTAGATGTTGTAATCCGGAGATCCTGTTCCAGTAAACTGGTTGTTTCTCACAATTACATCATCTGCGTATGAGTTCAAGTAGAACCAGACGTCGAGATAATTTCCGTTGTGGAAGGTGTTACCCTCTACAATAGCGCCATCAGCACCCCAATAACTCGAAGTGTGGTATGATGAGTACGCTGTTCTTTCAAAGAATACTCCCGCCGCACAATTATTGAAGACATTGTTCATGATTGTTGTGTTTTCTACTCCTGTTGAGACACACATATCTTGGATATATACTCCAGACGATACATCAGAGGTTCTGAAGTGCGTAATGGTGTTGTTTTGTAGGTTCATGAAGTCAGCCTGCCATCGGCCGCTGCTCCACCAGTACTTTGGACCATAGTTTGTTGCAATGTGTGCTACACCAGACAAAGTAGAATCTTCTATGCTTGGAACTAGGTAGTTCCTCTGTCTGTAACCTAGCATGAATCCTTGAGCTTCGCCTTCGTCGTCAACTGCAGTGGACACCCACTTAGAGTCGTGAGCGTACAATTCAGCGTCACCACTTGTAGAATAGATTCTAGCTGCATCATTGTAACTGTATGCTCCAGTTACTAGAACGGTAGAACCGTTGAAGTTGTATNCTGTGTTACCNTNTAGATAGTTCAGTCCAAAGTCAAACATAACGACCTTGTCTTTCATGTTGGTAGGCAATGCACGGTTGTAACCGTACTCAACCATTCCAGATGTGTATGACCTACTTCCTGAACTAGACAATCCAGGGCAGTTTTGGATGTAAGTGTATGATGAACTCGAGAATGAGTAACAAACACGGACATCGACTGTTTCAACAAGTGCCATACTGTGGCTGTTGCCAGATGTGTCTGCCAGACTTAGGTTGTCAAATGCGTATCTGAAATCTCCTGCGTTGTCCTGGTTAGAGTTGTGGTAATAGTTTCCGATCATGGCAACTGCTACTGCTTGGTAGCCAGCCAAATTCTTGACATCCACTCCGCTGGAGTCTACGCTCTCTGTGGTAAATGTCAGGCCANCTGCTGCACCAGATGAATCTGTGACTGCTGATCCAGTCTGTGCACCGCTACCATCGGTAAGGACGACATTTGTGTCAGATACTGCGTTACCATCTGCTGTAAGTGTTATGTCTAGCAAGCGCATTCTGTTCATCACACCAGCGCCTGTTACTTCCACTGTAGTGGTATCTACAGTCCCTTCAATGAAGTCAACAGTTCCGCTACCGGAGATTACTACATCCTTGGTGTTCGAGAAATCACTGTCAGTCAGTGTAATAGTACCTGTACCTGCGTGGTCGATACCAACAGCATTGGTTCCTAGATCCATAGACTCGTAAGTCACGTCACTAGATGTAGCCGGTCCGAACTTCAGACCTGCACCTGCAGATGTTCCAATGGTTCCAGTCAATTCTCCTCTCAGGTCCTTNGTGTAGTAAATACCAGCGAGAGATGAGCCTGAGATGTCAACATCAGTTAAGTCGACAAATCCTGCTGCTCCAGAACTGACCAGTACACCGTATGAACCGCCAGTAACTGTCAGTTCGTCAACGGTAGATGTTGTTGACCCAACTACATCCAATCCGACATCGGTCGGTGATGTGATTGTGATGTCATCAAACTCTGCTGCTGCGTAGTTACCTCCCAGTTCAATACCAGTTTCAGCACCAGTAATTGTACCAGAAGTTATCAGAGGTGTACCAGATTCTCTTAGGAATTCTCCTAGGTCGGCTGGGTCATCACCTGTTCGAGCAACAATCTCCAGTCTGTCTTGGTAGTTGTCTGCACGGTTGTGTAGGACATCTATGTAGAGCTTCATTCCAGTAATGTTGTTTAGAGAACTTAGGTCTACCACAGGCATTGTCAAACGACCAGCGTCACCTGGGCTGGTTCGGTATGAGTATGCGTAGTTGGTACATACATTGTAAGAACCAGACAGTCCTTCTGGAGGTGCCCAGTTACTCCACTGCCAGGTTGAGCTGTATGTAGACCAATACTGGTAAGGGTAGTATGAGTTAGGGCTTTCTTCGTATGCAACCCAATCGAATCCTGTTGGAACACGGTAGCTCCTAGAGAAGATATAGTTCGGGTTTTGGCTGTAACCAGACATTTGACAGTTCCAACTCGGTGCACCGCCAGATCCACCTTGTGAACCATCGTAATAGCCATCCATGTCAGATCCAGTAATGTTCCAGGTGTTACCTTGATCATCTGTTAACTCGACATTGTATCTGTCTGTAACCATGTAGTACTTTGAAGTAAAGTAGTTGTAAATCGGGTGTGCGTTACCTCCACCGTAGACAGCGTTCCATCCAAGCTGTACGTAATCTTCACCTAGGAAAGCGCCCATGTCAATAGCATAGGTTTTCCATCCAGTCGATTCGCCGGATAGAAGTGGACTTCTGTATATGGTCGGTAGAGTCATTCCACCGAATACATCTACACCTACATCGTTGTCATTTAGGGTAAATCCGTTTATCTGAGGTGCTGAATTGTGGGAATAGATTCCAATCTCAGCGTTCTTTACGATAATGTTGTCAACATCGCCCACGGACTTATCGAACATTATTCCAATTCCGGTTTGTCCAGTGTTCTGAATTGTCGAATCATCCCAGTCTAGGGTACCACCGTTAACTAGCAAGGTAGCTTCTGTTGATGCTGCATTTGCTGCACCATACAAGATAGCGGAGTTGCTTACAGTCATTGAACCAGAATCTAGATTGATTCCGTTCTTTATGTCCTTCATGANTCCACCATCTAGAACTAGGCTTCCACCGTCCATGTCAAAGTCTAATGGGTAGGTGCTTGATGCAGCACGTAGTGTTCCAGTAGAGGTTGAAATTGACTCTAGAGTAAGAGTACCGCCGGTTGAGATTGTCAGCTTAGGGCTGTTTGTAGCGTCAGAAGTAACTGTCCAAACATTTCTCATAACGATGTTACAATCATCTATGTTCAAGTTTCCAGTCATTGTGACCTTTCCTTCCCATGTGAAAGTGTTGGTTCCACCTGATGCGATAGAACCATCGTACCCTAGGGCTGCTTCTTCAACACCGAGTAGGTAAGCACAATCCATGTTAGTACCGTTCAGAGATACTGGCGTTGGTTCTAGCCTCAATTCAATAGTGTCTCCGACACCAAAGCCACCAGTTGGATACCATGAGTCTGTAACCAATGTTTCATTTTGTCCTGATGGACCAAATGCTACGAGGTTGTGGTCAGAGTATGTATCTCCTGCATCGTTCTCGGTTAGGACCCAAACAGAGGTTTCTCCGTTGGAGTCAGTCTTGTGAGTACCCACTGTGAACAGAACAGATCCTGCGTCAACAACCGATGCCTGAACTGTGTGTCCTTCCTTGTACTCTTTGGTTACTCCATCGTCTAGCATCTTGTATACCTTAGCAGTAGCGAGACTGCCGAAGTATATCGCACCAGATGAACTGGATNAAACATCACAGTCGCTTGCACTGTTACAGTCTGTACCACCTTGGTCTACGTCGATGAGAACAATTCTTCCATTGGTAGAAGCCTTGGACATCTTATCGAAGCTTGAAGGCATTGTCACGCTACCGTCTGCGATTGTAATAGCAGAGTTCCTAGCATAGATTGCATTCATTGTGCCAGTGTATACTGCATCGACATCGTCTAGGACTATGTTGTTAGGTGCTGCTGAGTTAGAACAGGAACCAGCGACATAGTCAGTGTCCACACCATCTACCACGATGCTGTAGCCACATCCCGAAACTGAGATTCCATCGGTATCCCAGTTAGTTCCCCTGATACTGTCAGTAGTTGGTGAGTTTCCAAGCACGGACAGTGCACCAATTGTAATATCGTCCATTGTCGGTGCGATTCTTGCCATTGTCAAGTCACCGGCTTCCAAGTTGGTCAAAGACGCACTTGTTCCCGATGGTCCTGCTGCGCTCGATGTGGATCCACCTGGCGCTATGGTCATTGTCGCACTTCCCCATTCTGCATCTTCAATCGATACAGATTCAAGAGCATGAATGTTTACTGCAGAGTAATCTGGCGCATCCATGTTGAACACGTACAAAGTACTGTCCAATCCGCCGCCTACCGCATCCAGCGTAACACCGCTCTGGGTACTACTTGCTGTTGCAGTTAGGTTGCTAATCCATACATCTTCAAAGTCAACATCAATCAAATTGATGGATGACTCATCAATATCGATATTTTCTAGAATCAATGAACCCGCTGTACTTCCTGGGTAGTTTACTATTGCACCTGCCCAAGAGAAGCCATCAGTGTTACAATCATTCATTTCNCCATCACGTAGAGTGACCTCAGAATCCTCAGCTAAATCGAAACATGCAGCGGATGCATCATTAATTTCGAAATCGGTCATTGACAAGACTGTGCCTTGTCCTGAACCATGCTTGAATGCTGAACCAACATTGGTGAAGGTTACATCGTTCATTGTGAAGTTACCGACGTTAGCGTTGCTGGAAGGTGCAGAGCCGTGACGGCTACCTGCTGATATTGCAGCATCACTAGTGTTAGCGAAGTCAACGTACGACAGCGTGTGCCGTTCGTCGGTTCCTGTACTACATGCAGCAGTGAAAGCTAGTCCCTTCCACTCTGCTCCACCTTGTCCTTCAAACAGGATAGGATCAGTGGAGTTACCTTCCGCTGTAAACTCACTGCATGCTCCGTCAAAGGATAGACCCTTACCTGGTGCTACTTGAATTACAACACCTGGATCTATTGTTAGGTCGTCTCCAATCGATAGGTATCCAGTAGAAGAACTTGGATTGACTCTAATTGGCGAATCAATCAGCGACCATGTTGTTGGCTGAGTGATGTCTGCCGACAAATCTGTACCTTTACCTTCGAATGGTATTACACGTGTTCTTACAGAACAATCAGCGGCATAGTTATCATAGCAGTAATAGCTTGTGTAGTAACCCCACCATGGAGCAATGTTTCCTGGCTTACTGTAAGAACTTGTGCTGTATGGCATGTCAGGCCAGTTGGATCCCCAACCAGTCTGAGAGCGCTCTAGAGCGGTTGAGCCATCAGCCTTGAAGTACATGTTACCCATTCTACCGATGTGGACTCTGTTCTTAGAGTCAGAACCATTGTATTCGGTTCCGAAGTACTCGAAAGTAAATCCGTCCGGCATATCGATGTTAGCATTACATCCAGACTTGTAGTTGTTCCAGTTCCAGCTGGAAGTGCAGTAATATCCTCTTGGGTCTCCGTTAGTTGAACCAGCGATTGCTGTATCATATGTAGGCAACTCTGTCATGCCAAGGTCGAAGGTTTCCCATGAGTGCCCGCTGCTGTCAGTACCAATTCTGTAATTGTTACTGTGTGGGTTCTGTCCATTGTAGCCGANGTAGCCTTGTGANCCACGGACAGTTGCTCCNTTAGTACGGGTTTGGTCTTGATATCCAACTGTTGCGTAGTCGTAAGATGCTTTACAGCTGGTGTCATACTGGAACTCAATCTCGTTTGTTACGTCATAGAACAATGCCTGATAAGTACACAAGTTTGTTGTTCCAGTGTATCCCATGTCGTGCCACTCAATCACGAAAATCTTGTTTGGATCGCCGACTGTGAAACTGTTACTCGAGGTTGTGTTTACGTTAATACCGGTTGATGCTGTGCTGATATCTCTAACTGAGATATAGTACTGAACACTGGAACCACGCTCTAGATCGTCTAGAGAGGTAGACCAATCACAAGATGGTGCAGACACACAGTTATTCCATCCAGCAGTTCCACCTTCAGGTGATAGCAGTTTGCTATCCCATGTACCGACAGTACCGTTGGCGTCTGTTACTCTCCAATAGAATGTTGGACCAACGCCCGGAGTCTTTGTGGTGTTGATTCCGCTTGGTGGCTCACCGCCATCACCTATTGTGAAGGTGAATGTTCGATCTCGNGAGTGAGAGTCGCGCAGNGGGTTGTGNTCNACANNNGGCGCAGTGGTGTCTGGCTCAGGTGCTACTTTGCTAACCTTGTATAGGACTCCACCGCCACCGTTCATCATTCCACCATTTCCTGTTCCTAGGGCGAAACCAGACCAGCGGTANTATGTGCTGTAGGTGTAGTAGTATCCNGTGCTACATGCTGGGTTAGAGCTTGTAGAGCGGAAGAAGTAGTAGAATCCGTTAGATCCTACACACAACCAGTTCGCTCTCTGGCTGCTGTATACTGAATTCCAGTCAAACTTACCGAATGTTCCTGTTATGTCAGCAGGAATGTCAACTAAGAACGCTCTTGTGTTACTGTATGTTGACCTCTGGGGGGCCTGTGTNCCGCCTGCAAGAGGCTCTTCAATTCCTGTGTCNGTACCAAGACCGACCATTGCGAAGTCATTCAGAGTTGCATCGTAAAGGAAAATCAGATTCATTCCTGGGCCGTGGCGTGCGCCAATTGTTAGATAACCATCATCTAGATTTGACTGAGAACCCGGTCTGTTCAATTGTACTTCACCAGATACTGTTCCACCGAATCCATTGTATCCGGAAGATGGAGCAGTCAACCAACTTAGTTTCCAGTTAGAATAGTAGGTTGATGCNCGGTTGTAGAAACATGAACTGCTTCCTGTCCCACACCTAGATGTGTCAAATTCGAAGACGTATTCTTTTGANTCTTCATAGTANGTCATCTGTCGATCGAATGAAACCGATGAACTTGATGTAGTGTACGCTCTGACTTTTGTTGTAGATACTGTGANCTTCATATCGTTNCCTGCATTTTCAGCATNNTCNACGAAGAACCAGTATGGGTTAGAGGGCGCAGGTGCTGTGCTTGGACTACCTGAAAAGAAGCCTCCAGGCNNTGTAGCATTGTTGGGTGTNGCTGCTGCGTCTCTGTATGCCCAGTAATACTTGACATAGTCACCTGTAGAGATACTACCGGTGGTTGCACGGAAGTCACATTCTGTGTCGCCTGAACCGCATGTACCGATTGCTGTTGCCGCAACAGCGGTGTAGGAACCATTGTTAATCGAATAGTGCAATCTTGGTGCATTTGCAGTTGTGGTGTCAATACCGCTTATGTCTGATAGTGTGATGAACATAGTTCTCTCACCAGCCTTGTAGGAAGTTATTCCTGTGTAAGGAGTGAAGTCAGCCTTGGGTGCTGTAGCGTCNGTACCACCAGAGTANGTNATCTGAANGTAGCTGTTTGTACTACCAGTGCTGTAGCTGTATTGTCGGATTGTTGTGGAAGTAGTATATTTTGCTCCCATTCCAATTGTTCCACCATTGCTTATTGCGTTCATGATGTAATTATGACTACCTGTTGAGGAGGAACATTGAGTTCCTGAACTGCTACATAGTTCAGCAGTCTTCCATCCTGTTCCTACAGTGTAAGTACCTGCTGCTGCAGAATTCCACAGAGAACTTACTAGCTTCCTGTCGTTTAGTGTTGGACCATTCGCNAGAAGNTTNGCAGAAATAGCACCTGAACATGATGCAGTAGGAGGNANGTTTACTCTGTACCCAGATGTACCGCANGATTCTAGAACTGTTGCAGTAATTGGGTTGTTTGAGTAAGAGTATCCATATCTGATGTAAGTCTTCCATTCGATCTTGTCGACGGAGGCTCCTTGTGGGAGTGCGTTGTTAGAACCGAAGGTGTACTTATTCCATGGCATGTAGTAGATNCTGTAGCTGTTTCTGTAGAGATCTCCNTGGAAGCTCTCATAGCAGTATCCGAAGTAGGAATAGCAATCGCCACCTCCGCCTCGCATTATCCTNAGTGAAGGGTCGATAGCAAGCGGGAACTCGCGGTCTTCTGCTAGCAACCAACCATTGTCAACTGCGGTTGTCAAAACTACGTTTGTACCAAATACTTGAATGAAGA
This sequence comes from Methanobacteriota archaeon, assembly GCA_002720115.1. Taxonomy (GTDB): domain Archaea; phylum Thermoplasmatota; class Poseidoniia; order Poseidoniales; family Poseidoniaceae; genus MGIIa-K1. Next base: position 11,825 of record PBGS01000012.1, on the reverse strand, counting down.
ATGTTGCAGTGTATGGGGCTTCGCCTGCTGCGTCTACAACCACTGGAGCAGGAATTGTTGCTAGAACAGCTCCGGTTTCCAGATGGCGTATAGCCAATTCTTCTTGAGTTTGANNTATGTCATCTCCAAGGAGGTCATCTCCAAGGAAAAGCCCGTAATCAACAGGCAAGCGCATTTGCTCGCTCACNCCAAAGTAACCNNNGNTTTCGTCAAGAACTGGGCGTTCTCTAACTACAAGGTTCTGCTTCAGCATTGTCTCAGTTACTGTGTAATCTAAGTCAAAGCCTTCTGCAATTGGGTATCTCAAGACGTTGCCACCAACAGAGACTCCATCAAGCGGAGCAGCGGTTGAGTGAGGCATTACCATGGTTCCGGTTTGGTCAACTGCCACTACAACGGGGTTTAATCCAGTAACAATTGGGTCCACATTATCGTGAACTGCAACCGCAACACCGTCTTCGGCTTCAGCAGAGAAAGATACCTTGTACAGGCTTTCTTTAACTTCCCAACCGTCGAGGGTCGCCTTGATGTTGAGGTCAATATTCTCCCAAGAACCAACATCGCTCATGTAATGCAGTGGTTCAGCGGCAGTGATCAGAGAGGTTTTTCCGTCATCTGTACGGAATGCTTTCTGATGCATTGTCCTCATACCCTCGTATTCCGAGGTTTCATCGTGTTCATAATTTACAGGCTCGTAGACCTCTGGTAGAGCGAAGACATCTTCGCTTTCCTCGTTTGCTACTGCAAGTTCGGCTTCTACCTGGGGTGCGCTAGTAGGCACGTAGTTGGTCATTGTCATACCAACCATCAGTGCACATNGCAACAGGGCAATACCTGCGCCTCCCAATACGGTCTTTTTATTCGTGTTTTTGTTTCCCAACATCACGTCATCATCTCCTTACGGACTGTATGCAGAGCACCTCAGGAATTGTATCCCTTATGAGCATTGGGGTACATGTCCTTTTACAGAGTCAAGAAAATATAGTAGATTAAGAGATAAAATATAGTATTTTGCAAACGTTTCACAGGCCGAGAAAAAATGGTCGAAATATTGTCACAGTTTAACGAAATTACTCTCAAGAATTTAGTCTAAATGATAGACTGATGTAATGTTTAATTTCATACCCAAACTCAATATCAAAGTTTAATCTTTGGATATTGATGAGCATTCAATTATTTTTTTATGAAAATAATAACAAAAAAATACAGAAAATCTATGATTTATTTCTCGAAACATGGTGTAAAATTAAAACTGTTTTAATTTGCGCCAGAAATGTGGATTTTAAGAATCGGTTATCTGGAACATTTGGAGGTTAAATTCTTTGAAATCCTAGCTAAAACCAAAATGAAGNATTGGTTTTACAGTTTTAGAGTTGGAAGGAAAGGGGGAGCCATGAAGGGCGGCAAACCGCCCTTCATGGCAGCCTCGGTGCAATCACCGTTTTTCTTGGCTGTAGACAGGATCAGTAATCCCAGTCTTTGCCGTCATCANCATCTCCTCCACGGGAGAGGATGAATGCACCTACTACGAATGCTATNACGACTAATCCAATGATTACGCCCCAAGTCCATGTTGGAACTTCTCCACTGTCTGCACCGTCACCAGAGTCACCGATATCTGCACACTCGTCACTGTCAGGGTTGGTTANACAAGGATCGTCAACCACTGAGGAGTGAGTCAGTCTAGCGTCTACGCCTGGCTCTGCATTTTCCATGTTGTTCTTGTCATCATATGGAACTGCAGCGAAGTGATATGTCTTCGTGCCAGTACCAGCAGGGTGGGCAATTTCTGCACTAGTTGAGGTGTCTGCNTCTACACAGTCNGTGGTAGGCATTTCACCAGATGTAGCCCACTCATANTCTGCATAGCAAACCTTCCANCCATCTACGTCAGACGTGTCTCCGGAGATTTCCCAAGATACGGCCCATGCATTGGCGTCAGCCTTGTTTGCGACAGTCATACTGGTTGCAACTGGTGAACCATCAACCATCTTGTCTGCTGTTGCGGAGTCGGTAGCGATTGTTGGATTGCATCCACCGACGTTACAAACCTGCAAAGTGTAGGTGTATGTTTCGCCATGAATAGTGTCAGTTTGACCGCTCATGGAGTGAGCTCTCAGTGTAGTATTCTCCATTGTGGTTGTACAATCATTGTTTGAGTCGCAGATTTCCATTTCCAACCAGTCAGTGCCTGGTACAGTGTTACCATTGTAATCCCAAGAAGCGGTGATAGAACCTCCCTTACCAGCAGATACAATCAAGCCGGTTGGGCTAGCATCAGGTGCTTCTATTACCTGTAGTTCTCCACCCATTAGAGCGATTTCACCTTGTGACAATACTTGGTTGCCATCTCCCATATCGATTACGATTGAACCTGTGGTTCCTGCTGCAGTAATTGTTGCATCGAGTTGAGCCCAGTTACCGTTGCTGCTAATCCAGAATACTCCGGTTGGAGTTAAAGTGGAAGCATCGTAAGACATGGTGATTTCTTGATCATGTACATCCTCCGGCAGATATGTTGTTGATGGAGTGTAATCCATTACCGCAACAGTGGAATATTCTCCAGCATACCCGAACTCTGTTAAATCCTGAGTGTATGAAGCATCGCTGTCAACCAAAGATATGGTGAATTCATTTGCACCGTCATAGGTTAGGTTGTACTCCATTCCGATTCCACTTGCTGTTGTAGCGCTAGCAATTATGTGGTTCCAGACAAATACGTTCAAGAAGTCCATTGCGCTTGATCCATGCTCATCAGAGACTGTTACGGAGTAAGAGTTTACTCCAGCCCATGTGGGTTCGAATGGTGTTAGTGCGCAGGTGGAGAATGCCATTCCAACTCCGTTACATGGAGATGGCTGCATTGTACCATTGATGTCCTGCATACCAGGATGTGTCCAAACATAGGACAGTGATTCTCCTGTGTCGTCATCAGCATCATCAGCATCTGCTTCTAGCGTGAGTGTAGCATCAGGGCCCATCACTATTGAGAACTCCTCTTCTTGCACAATTAAGGAGACCGATGGGCGGTTGTTTAGTGCCGCGATTTCATAGATACTAACAACGTTGTTTCGCGAGGACATGTCTGCTTGTTCTGCAGTTTCGTTTACCATAGCGAGAGTAGCTGTGATGTTGTATATACCTGGAGCGAAATTGTACATGATACATGCTTCACCTGTGGGGAACGCAACAACGTTACCTTGTGGGTTGTCGCCTAATGCTGCATGAGTATATTCCAATCCTTGTCCAAACAGACAGGAATCCGCCTCAAATGTCTGTGAGGCTCCAGATACTGTATTCTCAACCTCAAAGGTCACCTTCCAGTCGTATGTAGCTTCAAGGGCGCTGCCAAGATGACTGACAGATGCCTGTATGCTGGACCAAGCAGGATTCAATGGGCCCTCGACGATTCCAGGCATTGTTGGCTTGTTAATTGGCATATCGTCTTCATCAACGACATATCCTTGATTGATTACGACATTTGTAATACCAATGTCGTGGAAGTTCTGGATTTTACCCTCGATTTTATCTTCGCTTGTAGCAGCATTGGCATCAGTGGTTAAAGATACTTCACAGTAATGTAAATATGTTATATCTTCTAATGAAGCGTTAGGGTCTGTGTTGTTGTTAGTAACAGTCTCTTCACATTCAGGTAATTGTCCGTAAACTACGTAACTTACTAGATTTACTTCGATTGAGTAATCTCCGCTTTGAGCATCAACGCTAGGGCTAACGTATCCGTACCATTCTGCAGACTCCTCGAATTCTATAACATGTCTTGTGTCATTCGTTATATTGTTTTCATCTACCTCGTGGCGGAAGGTCTCAGCCATTTTCGAAGTTCCAAGGTCTGTAACTTGGTTAACGCCGAGTATATCGCCATTATTAGAATCTACTGCTGAGGACAGTGTACCCTGCACATCGAGTTGCAATACTATTGAACGTGCTGACCATGAGGTAGAGCCGCCTGTGGAAACTTTCAGGGTAAACGCCTTACCTTCTGATCCACTTTCTACTTCTTTACCTGAGTCCCAAGATAGATCGACGATTACATCGGTCCAGTCAACAACTGAAACGTATGTGATATCCTCGTCATTTCCTGGGTCTGCGTCATCTAAGGCATCTGTCTCTACTACTATCTGGTAATCACCGGTAGTAGGCGCCCATGTGACTGCAGTACCTTGGTATGCGAAGGTGTACTTGCCACTGTTTAGGATGTCATTAGCAGCGAGGGTTGACCATGGACAAACAAAGGCATCGTCACACACGACATCGCCATTGGTCCAAGATAGGTCGTTACCTGCTGAGTCCTTGGCGATTGGACCACGGACTCCGTTTTCATCCAGATAAACGGTCAGAGTGATACCCATCTCGGTGATGTCTGTATCTCCACTGTTCTCGACATACAACTCGAATACTGTTTCATCACCAGCATCTAGTGTGTGTAGTTTGTCGCCGTTTATGTCTACTGTTGTCTGTCTTGGGGACAGCATTTCAACCTGAGCGTCAGGACCTGTTCGGCCATCAGCTTCAGTCATTTTCTTTTCTTCTAGTTCAGCCCAATCTAGTGCTACTAGCGAAGTGCTAGCAAGCATGATTGCTGCCAAAATAATTGGGGTTAACTTGCTCATTGTCATCTCCTCCAAATTGGGGTCGGTATATCCTCCGACGGCATATACGGTATTTATGGGTTGGCAAAAATAAGGCGTTACAACACTTGCAAAAACCTACCAACGATAACGCATAAAATGTCGCTCAGTACACCATTCATTGTAAACAACCATACCGATTTCAAGTCTATGTTTAATGATTGGTACAATGTATTTGTTTTTTCTATCCTAAATTGAATATAATATCCAAATTTCTCAATCTGGTGAGCCAAGAGATTCAGATGGTGTAATTTTAGTGGCTTTTCGTACGGGTATCCATGTTGATAGTAGTACTAAAATCCAGCCACCAAATACCAGCCAGAATACTTCTGTTAGTGGCAGGATCAGAACTGCGCCTTGTTCTTCCCAGAATGTTTGATGAATTGCTATGTGGAACATTAATGCTACAATTGCTCCGTTAATCATACCAAGCAATGATGTCCAAGAGATTTCTACTAACATAGCACGCATCACCATAGATTTACGGAAACCAAGTGCTCGTATCATTCCTATCTGATTAGACCTTTCAGAAACAGAACGGTAGGTGACAACTCCTATACCCGCAATACCGACAATCAAGCCTAGAGCTAGATATGCTTGGAAAATTGCGAGTATAGCGAAAACTAGACCTAAGATAATCAGTATTTCATCTTCAATTACAGAGGAATATACCCCCTCTCGTGCTAGGTCTTTTGACAAAGACTCTTCAAGTGATTTGGAAGCATCATCCGACCCATGCGAAATGTAAATTCTTGTGGGGACTCCTCCGAACTGATCTTCCACGATTTCACCATTCATCCAAATACCCTGTGAGAATAACTGACTTGATTGTGAAAGCACCCCCCCGACAGTCACAATTCTAACATTTCCGGGGTTTGAAATATCAATTAGCGAAATTGATTTTCCAATTGAAAGAGTTATCCCCGAAATGGACTTGCCTGTGTTCGGATCAATGAGGGCGAATGAGCTGTCAATAAACACCACATCTGCATTATTTTTCATAGAGTCCCAAGCCTGTTCTTGTGTATCACCTAAGGCCCTATCCCAATCCTCTAGAGGAATACCTCCGTGGTCAATAAATCCGTCATCGACACCACGTAAAATGTAACCAATTTTTTCTTCATCGTGCTCTACCCAAACAACTGCTCTATTCACAATCCCAATAGCATCTATTGATTCTGGATTTGTCTCGGTCAAATTCCATTCATATGGATTTGAAGATAATTCTAGAGGAGACCGTCTAGATGACGAAAGAAGTATTTCGAAATCGCCACTCGCGTCTTCGACGTACCCCGATGAATGCTCTTCAAATTGTGCAGAATAACCTGCAAGGACAATAACACTGAATACTGTTAATGAGAACATGCCCATGATGACTGCAGTTCTAACAGGTGCCGCTGCAGGGTAAGATAGAGCGACTTTTGATACTACACCAAACCTCTTCGATAAAAATGATTTTTGAATTATCCAATTTACTACCCCAGGTGCAATACTTGTCAATATAAGCACTCCTGCGAAGACCTGAACAATGCCCATGACTGCAAACGTGATTTCATCAGGTTTTACTCCAGTATCTACGGGTACCCAAGAATCTGGCGAAAATGCCCACATAGCAAGCACAATTCCGATAGCTGCTACAGTATTTCGACCAGAATGACGTATTGACCAACCTCTTGCATGAGGAAGGATGTAGGTGAATGCTGGAATAATTCCAACTATTAAGCAAGAAGCCATTATATTCCAAAGTGCAAACCTTAGAGGCGAAGATGATTCAATAGTGATTATTGAAAGCCCAGACAGTATACCAGTACCAATCAAAACAATCATTATCAAGATTAACCACCATGGGATACCCCTTTTGTTTAGTGGAGATAGATTCCTCAGTGCTTGAACGATATTTAGCTTGCTAGTCCAGAGCGCTGTGACCCACAGTGTAGACATTGCGATTATGAATCCTGAAGACATTCCGATAAGCATGCTTTCTAGATTGAACGCGTAAGCAATACCATCAGCGCCTGCACTTGCAAATACGCTGCTAAAAGCTACTGATACTAACCATGCTAGGAACAGACCAAAAATCCCACCAAATACTGATGCCGCAATTGAAGCGAACATCCCTTCCATTACGGCAAGTGATCTCATGTCAGATCTCTTTGAACCAATAGCCCTGATGATGGCTTCATCTATTCTTCGCGATTCTGCTAACATCATTACTATTGTCAGTACCAAAAGAATACCAGCACCAATGGTGAACGAACCAAAAACAAGAAACATTGCTGAAAGCGCTCCTGCGCTTTCTTCTGCTGTAGCTAGAGCTTCCTCTTTTGCTGCAACAATTTTCAAATTCATTGTATTTACACCCGAAATTGTATCTAACCAGGCAAGAATATCTGAATTATTTCCTCCATTTATGACGAGTATGCTTCTTTCTCCTTCGGCAGCCGATGCAAGCTTTTCTCCATCGCTTAAATTAATCAATCCGATTATTATTGATTCAAGTTCGTCCAATCCCGGTGCATCTATCGATGACATATTGCCCTCTATTTGCAAAATAGATGGAACGGTATCCCCGTAAGCCCACGGAATCAAGCCATTTACCAGAACATTTTCTGATGAGTTTAACAAGGATAATCTCGAAGATCTTAGAATATCTCCTTCGGGTGGTGATAATTCTCCATCTGTGGCAAGGAACATCTGCGGCATAACCCCAAATCCACCAATATCAACTGTTAGCGGCAATCTCGGCGATAGTTCTCCATCGTCGATAATCGCACCAAATGCTGAACTGCAAACCAGACCATCCTTAGATTGGTCAAATTTACCCGTGTAAAAAGCAAAAACTCTCTCATCGCATTCCGGATTATAATCAAACAGTTTCTCTAGAGACCCATTGAACTTGTAAAGAGAACCATTTTCGACTAGCATTCCACCTCTTACAGCAGGCCAATTTGGAGATTCTTGTCCCGAGATTGTAGTCCAACCAGTTGTTGGAGACCCAACCAACACCTCATCCGAATAATGTAGCCATTCTCCTACAAATTCAGTCTTAACCCATTCACTACCACTGTAGTAATACACTTCCTTAGCAGTTAGATGACTGACAGCAATCCAATCTTCTCCTGAAACGTTTAGATAATCCATTGAAAATATGGTTGATGGCAGGCTAGGTAGAGCTTGGGGGAATTGCGCGGCAATGAGTACCTCTTCACCCTTGATGTGATGGATTATTTCATCATCACCATCACTGAATATTTCTGTTAGCCCGTCATCATGTGCGACCAGCAATGAGGATTCCTGCAGTGTGACATCATGAATTAAACCACCTCTGGGCACTTCCCATTCATGAATCGATCCTCCACCCTGTTTTTGATAGGAGACTGCACCTCCAGAAATGTACCATATCCCATTGTCATCCAGAAGTACCTCCTCTAGACGATCGTCAGGTAGGGCTATGATTTTCCCGTTCTGTTCTATTTGGATAATGGGTACTTGCAAAACCTCCATAGTCGTTCCACTACCGACCAGATTAGACCTATTTTCAGACCATGAATTCATAAAGTCCTGATTCAGCCTGCCTAGTCCGTTCCCATTTGAGACCGACATTGATTCACCCTCTTCAGTTACTTCAAAACCTGATTCCTCAGCACCTATCAACTGGTCGAAAATATTCTCTATTTCCGAGATGCTATCTGAAGCATCCAAGTCTTTTGAAAGTGAGATTCGCATTTTATTGACTTTCCAATTTTTAGATTGCAGAAACTGTGCATACTCTAGTGAGGTGAAAATTGCAGGTGACTTAGAACCTGCCATTGAGCCTTTGCCATCCATTGAGATTACTGAGGAAATAGTTAGGTTACTTGAGTCTCGAATTAATTCTCCATCATCTGAATTATAGTACCATGATAGTTCCAAGAAATCTCCCTCCGAGAGAGATAGTTCATCCGAAGCCACCTCGTTTATTGCTACTCCAGACCAATCCTCATAGGCATACCAAGCTGCCGTAGGTAACGCTAAACCTCCTGGTTTTGATAACGTGACAGTTGTATCCAATCCATGAGACCATTTGTCTGCTATTCCAGATTCAATTAGTGAGGTCCCAAATAAGGTTGTAAGATTGTAATCCATATCGAAGGAAAAGCCTGTTCTCCTATCTTTCTGGTACACGATTATGTCTGTATCCCCATATACCGCATCTACCTCTTTACTCAATGTTGCATCCAGGCTATCGCCAACAACCAGTGAAGAGGTGATGATGGATGACGCAACTAGCAAACCGGCCATCAATAATGCAGCCTGACGAGGTCTGCGGATTACCTGTTGCCACGCCAGCCTGAAAATTGCTAACCGGCGTGGTGAAAATAGAGGTTGGAGCAAGATGCAAGAAATAATGCCTGCTGAAATCACACATCCCCAAGTAGCGAAGACGCCCATTTCCAACCAGGTTAGAAGGAGCCAGACAAGCCATGAATCAATTATTGGTCCTATTCCTAAGATAACAACGTGCCATGGTTTGGTCATATCTTTCCTTAATGTCCATGCCGCAGGTAGACTGATTGGAGAAATCAGTGCGACTACAGCAATGGTTTCGATTAACATACTTATTCCTCTTCAACTAAGGTCCTACCATCGATTATACGTATTATTCTGCTACATTGTTTCGCAATATCCATGTCATGTGTCACAATTACCAGAGTAGAACCTGATTCGTTGAGTTCCGATAGCAAATCCATGACTTGACTACTGGTTTCTGAGTCGAGATTTCCAGTAGGTTCATCACATAAAATCACAGAAGGATCGTGAACAATCGCTCTCGCTATTGACACCCTTTGCTGCTGTCCACCCGAAAGTTCTGCAGGTCGGTGGTTAACCCTATCACCTAAACCTACTTTTTCTAGAGCTTGTACTGCCTTCAATCGCGATTCATCAGGGCTATTGCCGAGTAGCAGTAGTGGAATTTCGACATTTTCAACAGCGTTCATTACATCGAGTAGGTGGAATTTTTGGAAAATGAATCCCATCTCCTTACCGCGTAGATTTGTTCTTTCATCATCACTTATACCAAAAAGTGGTCTATCTGATACAAACACCTGCCCAGCAGATGGTTCATCGATTCCTGAAAGAATGTTCAGAAGCGTAGTTTTCCCACAGCCTGACGGCCCCATAATTGCGACCATTTCTCCTCGATTGACCTGTAAATCTATTCCTCTTACAGCCTGGACCTTTTCATCACCCATCTCATATATCTTCCAAAGCCCCTGACAAGAAAGTGCTACCGCCATTGTGCTCCTCACGGCGCCACGGGTTGATAAGATGCCGCTTGATGGCATGGTCATGGAGGCCAAAGTTCTCGCATTCGGGCCAATCGCTGAACAATTAGGTGGTAGAGAACATTCTGTGAAACTTTTACCAAACTCATCCGTTAGGTTTGTTATCGAAGAACTGGGCCTTGAAATGTGGTTGGATAATGGGCTTATGGTTAACCTCAACGGACAGAAAGTAGGAGATGACGAGCCTGTTAGCGATGGTGATGAAATTGCTCTACTTCCACCTGTTTCTGGTGGTTGATAGCCGATTGATTGACAAAGCCCAACCAACTGGGGTGGTTTGAGAGGGACTAGGATGAGATTCGGCCCATTCGAAATAATGATACTATTGGCAATCTTCTTTCTCCTGTTTGGAGCGGAACGCCTCCCTAAGCTAGCAAGAGCTGCCGGCCAATCGAAAGGTGAATTCCACAAGGGATTGCAAGAAGTAACGGGAGAACCATCTTCCGCCAATACTGAAGCAGACCTAGATGCTGGTGGGAAAACGAAAGCCGTAAAGATAGCACAAGAAGCTGAAGCCGCTGGAATTGATCCAACGGGTAAAACATTGGAAGAAGTTCAAGAGGAAATATCCAGCTCTGAAGAATAATCATGATGCGCGTTTTACTTTCATAACAGAGCCACAAACATCGCATATCTCCTCATTTTTGGAATCTGCCTTTCTCGTAGCTCTACATCCAATACACCTTAATTCCCAAATCCACTGCTCATTGCTGACCTTGTTGGACACCGACTCAAACAAATGACCTAGATTCCTACATACATTCTGCAAAGAATAATCATCCGTAAACAATGTTTCACCGGTTGCCATTGCTAGCGCTAAGATGTCCAAATCTACGGGACTGAGTCGTGGTAAATCGCCGGTTTCAGATGCTGCGATTTCTGCATCTTTGGTGTCAACAGTCATCCATTTAATTTCGATTGATTCAACCAAAATTGCCCTTTGGTTAGACAATTTTCTCAGTTCTTCCAGTTGACTGTGAGCAACTATTCCCCCACAAAGACGCTCAACTGGCCAATGAAGCAAGGCGGCTGTATCCAACACCGGCATATGCCAATCGGTCGAGTTTTCCAGCAATCAAGACTTCGATTGAGAAAGGGTTCATGGGTGTGAAAGGTCCGCCAAAGTCTGAATGTCGTGGAAAGAGACGATTGTCGACTGGTTTGACGGCTTCGGCTGGATTAGTCTTGCTGCAATGTCATTCACCGAAGCGATCATCCAACCTGTACCACCAGATTTACTGTTTTTGCCGATGCTAGTAGGGGCAGATGGAGATACAGCGGTTATTTTCTGGCTTTGGATTGTAGTATCAGTTTCCAGCGTACTTGGTAGTGTCATCGGTTACTGGATTGGAAAGAAATGGGGTAGAGGAGTTTTTACGCGTTTCAAGGCAGAAAGACACCTTGAAAAAATAGAGGCTCTAACATTTAGGTATGGTACTATTGGTACTTTCATCGCAGCATTCTCTCCAATTCCATACAAGGTCTTCGGATGGGCGGCTGGAATGGGAGAAATGAAACTAAAGCCATTTATTTTAGCGGGATTATTCGGTAGAAGTCTAAGATTTGGCCTTGAAGCACTACTTATTGGAATATATGGCCAGAAAGCATTGGATGTTATTTGGTGGCTATTAGACAGAGAGGTTCTAATAGGAATCGTTCTGATTATCGCTATAGTTCTAGGATGGTTTGGATTGAGATGGTGGAATGGGTTAACTGTCGACCCCAACATTCATGAATAATCATCTCTGGGGGAACAATGTCTGCTTGTGTGGTGTAGTGGTCCATCATTTCGGGTTTTCATTCCGGCGACCCGGGTTCAAATCCCGGCACGAGCATCTCAAAATCCAAA
>PBGS01000011.1 GCA_002720115.1 Methanobacteriota archaeon | reverse complement strand
GTACGACAAATATTTTTGTTTACAGATATACAATCCCACAGAACCAATATCAATTCCCATCTAACGCAAACCTGACATATCATTTGATTGACAATTTAACACTTTGCGGTTTGGAATTATTGATTTCTGAGTGCTTGGGAAATACAATTGAAACGGAGTATAACATGCTTATCGGTAGTTATTATGTCGGTTATTATTTGTCTACAGCCGAAACGCCAGCATCTACTCGTCTAGTTCTTCTATCAGGAAATGATACCGACCCAAATTGGGCAGAATGGGATAACACTGTTGTCTCTCATCGCCCATTTTACTATTGGGGTCCTTCTGGGATGTTAATGCTGTATGGTGAAACAGGTTCAGAGATTGCAGCGGTAGAAAATCTGTCTGCAAATTACTCAGATGGAGTTACTGATTTGACATGGAATTATCCAACAGGATTGGACATGAACCATTCAATCATGATTTACAGTCACGACTCTCCTGCAACTAGAGAAAACTGGAATGAGATGTCAAAGACAATTATCAGCAGTAGCATTCCTGCTGGAACTACAAGTTATCAAATTGACCATTCAGGGAAATCGATTGAAAGAGAAATTTACTATTCAGTCACATTATTGTATCCTACTTCTGAGGATACCAGATTCCTTGGCTCAAACACATTGACGTCTCCTGTATGGGAGGATAATGTAGCGCCATTATTCATTGGTGAACTGTCAGCAACATTCGACCCTGAAACATCAATTACAACGATTTATTGGGGACAAGGAGTCGACGATGACGATCTGGTGATTAATATCTACAGGAATGGAATAGACGTCGAAGAAATCGATTCTAGCACTTTAATTGCAACTGTCAGTGCAGACCAATCCTTGTATGAGTATCAGATTCCATCGGAAGTGCACCGCCAATCCTGGTATTCTATTTCTTTACAAGATTCGGCAGGTAATGAAGTGTTGGAACTATCAGAGGCTTCGCCTGTGGCTGGACCGGTAATCGAAACCACTCTAGAATCAACTAGTGTGACAAATTTGAATTTCGAAAGGTATGGAGACGGGACCCTTGTTTTAACTTGGGATGACTTAACAAATAACCAGGATGCAATGGCTAGAATTTGGCGTTCCTTTGATGGTCCAATCACGACTCTTCAAAACGTGGAAGAAATAGAATCTGTGGATTTATCCAGTGGGCAGGCGTCACACAACCCCCTTAATCCGCAAGACGAGGCGTGGTATGCCGTTACCATTTATGCTGCATGGGGCACAGAAGATAACACATGGCATGACGATACACTAATCCTCGGTGTAAATTCTATGCAAGACCCAGTTCGAGAAACTGAAGAAGAAATTGAAGCGATGGAAATTAATTTCCAATCTCAAGTTCTTACAACATCGGGCATAAAAGTGAATATTTTTGATGGTGCAATGATATCGCTTGGCAAATTAAATCAAAATGATATTATTGTGATTACTACCTCTTACGCAGTAGAAAACATTTCGTGCTTTGATGTAGATGGCCAAGGAGCTAGTCTCCATGCAGAGTCAGACTGGTCTTTATCATTTGATGCGAACCATTCGGGTGAGAAATGCGAAGGTATGATTTTTGATGGGGACGAGGAGATAACCTTCCAAATTTCATGGAATTATGAGGAAATTACCACTATCGACGCCCATCAAGATGAAGGCGATGAGACCGACATAGAAGAAAAGGCTGACAAAAAAACAGATTCGACAAATGTTGTATCAATCACGATACTGACAATAATTATTCTCGCCTTATTTGTCTATCTGTTAGTGATGATGCGCACACCAGAGTATGTTGAAGAAGAAGAGTGATTACTCTTCTTCAGTTGAAAGAGGACCGTTTGTCGACATCCATACATAGACTCCATTAGTGGTAACAAGCAGTCCTACTAAGGATAGAATCAGACCTGCTGGTTCAGGAAAGAAATCTATTCTACCGATAGCGTATGCGATACAAAGAATAGCTAATCCAGTGTAAATTACAGTTGAAGAGGTTCTCGCCGGGTCTTTCCACAAATCGAATGTTGGTACCAGACCTTTCGAATTGAATGTCAATCTAAACCAGGCGAGATATATGAGCCCAAGTCCGGTCAATCCTAGTGAACCAGATGTAAACGTAGCGTCATTCCACAGACCTTTTGGTGACAAGTCTGTGAATGTGATTGCAACCAAAATTGCACCTAAGGCGGCAAAGCCTCTCCACTCTGCCTTTGCCGACATAAATGGTCGTGTGGGCCGCGACGCTTGAAAGCAATGGGCATGTTAGGGTCTGTATGGCAGCGGTTAGAGACGCAGTAATAGTGGCCGGCGGGGTTGGAGCGAGAATGTTGCCAGCAACCGCAGCAGTCGCCAAAGAAATGCTACCGCTAGTCGATATCCCAGCGATTACTCATCTCGCTAGGGAAGCCGTTGCGGCGGGAGCAGAGCGCCTCCACATTATCACCTCGCCGTCAAAGAATTTTGATAAAATTTTAGGCGACAATACCTGGTTAAGTCAAACACGGCCGGATATTAAGAGTGAATTGATTTCACCCTTTGGCGATGTTGAAGTTCTCATACATATCCAGCATACTCCTCGTGGGTTTGGAGATGCACTAAGTTGCGCTCTTTCTTCAATTTCTGGTCCGTTCATGGTTTTACTTGGTGACAACATATTGCTAGATTCCTATTCAGATTTAAGTAATTACAAACCATCTAATGCTAGCAGACAGTTGGTTGAGAAATTCAATGAGACCTCGTTACCGTGTGTAGGCCTAATTTCGGTACATAATCCCGAGGATTATGGCGTTGTAACGATGAGTGGAAATTTCATAACTCAGATTGTGGAGAAACCACCTCGAGAATCAGCCCCAACAAATTTGGTTTTGTGCGGAAGATACATCTTCACAGAAGATACTAGCGATTTACTCTCTAAGTACAGTTTTGAACAATATGGTGAACTACAGTCTATTGCGATTCAAAAGCATTGGATGGATAATAGCGGTCTGATTGGGGTTGAATTAGAAGGGTACCAGTGGTACGATTCAGGATTACCGATACCTTGGTTAAAAGGTCAGATAGATTACGCATTGAGGAGAGAAGATTTGGCTGAAGAAATTAGAGAATGGCTAATCAAACGTCTTCAACGCTGACCAGGCTTCCAAAACGAAAGAGATAACGGCATTTCATCATTTGCAGCTCTTATTGCTAGATGGTCCGCCCTCTCATTCCATCTATGTCCGCTATGGGCCTTAACGTGTTGCCATGACAATTTCCTCAATTCTGAAACTTCATTCCATAGTAATTGTACGTGGGCTACTAATTCACGATTAGCCTTCGCTTTCCAGGTGCCCGTCGCTTGATTAGCTGCGTATTGGGAATCCGTCTTGATGATAACCTCACAATCCCCTCCTTCGCTAAGTAGCCACCTTAGGGCTTCAGCAAAAGCGGTTAGTTCAGCGGTATTGTTAGAGCCCACCTCGGCCCCTATGAATTTATTTTCATTAGGGTCAGTAATCACTTTCCCGTTAAATTCTTCAAGAATTTCTCCGTTTCCTCGTCCAAGGTCATTAGATCCAGTAATTACAACTACGCCCCACCCAGCAGGAGTGTCGCCGTCTACATTCTGGTTGCCAATGCAGGAGCCATCAACATAGATGTGTAACATTCGGCCTTCACTCGCCAATTTCCGCTTTATAATCGGCCGGCGACATCAGTCCAGATACTGCTGATACATCATCCAATTTCATACGAATAATCCACCCTGCGCCATATGGTTCTTGATTCATTAATTCTGGAGCATCTTCGAGTTCCTCGTTTACCGCAGTAATCTCACCAGCCAGCGGAGCGAAAATTGGTGAGGCAGATTTGACAGATTCAACAACAGCAAATTCGCCCATGTCTTCACATGTCATTCCTACTTCAGGTAACTCGATGTAAACAATATCTGTCAATGCATCCTGGGCGTGGTCGGTAATTCCGATTACAACTTCGTCTCCCTCGACTCTAATCCATTCGTGTTCTTTAGTGTAGTAAAGGCCTTCAGGTACTTCACTCATAACTGTCCCCAACATTAGCCGACAAGGTCAAGGGAATCAAACCTTTCTGAAGCCGACTTTCTGCAAATTTCAGATTTTTGTCCAAGCCAAACGGAGTTTTAACTACTCAATTTTGTTATCTGACTCATCTGAAATCATTACTGAATCATGCAGTATTGTGTCACCAACCTTCCCAATGTTTACAACCGGTTGATTATTTTCAAGGTGATCTTTTCTAATTCTTCCGGCTTCTGCATACATACCAGCTTTCTCATATGCTTCAGCAGCACCATCCCAGTTCCTAGCTAATTCCAAGTTTTGCGCTTCTTGCACCCACATGGTCTTTGTTTTTGCAGGAACGCCTGATGTTTTCTGTTGAGGCTGTTTAGTTTGTTGGATAATCGGTTGCTGCGTAACAGGAACATACTGTGCTGGCTGCTGAATGACAATAACACGATCGTCATTTTTAGTGCTTAAAGCACTAAATGCGTACACTAGAGAAAAACAACACGAACCCCAGCCACAAGCAATCAATTCAGCTCCTTTCGCTCTGTTTACTCCGATGAAGAATAGAATTAATGCGAAGACTCCAAGAATAACAGAGACATTCCAGTATCTTGTACGCTTTTTCGCACCTTTATCCTCTGGAATTTTAAAATTCATTCCTCAGCCTCCAATTCTTTAGATAGCATTGAATGCTCAAGTTTAGCCCACGCATTTCCGATATCGTCATCGCGTTTTTGTTGGGTAATTTCAAATTCTACTCTGGAGGCCATAGCGTCGTCGTTTTCATTTGGAAACCATTTTGAAAGCGGACCTTCACCTATCCCAGTCGATTTGGATAGTGTAATCAAAACTATACCTGCAAAGGGCACAAGGTAACCTGCAGTAAAGGTGTTCACTGAAATAATTCCAGAAACAAACCCAAACCCACCGGCTAAGAGTAAACCTAAACCAGTCCCTAATAGTAAGCGCCTTGCACTTTGGGCCGGAGTCATGTAAATCCCAACTCGCCCTAAGCAATGAAACCAGCGATGAATCAGTAGGTTTCACGCATCAATTTGTGGATTTTGTACGGTAGCAGTGCGCGATTGACCGGAGTAACTTCCAAAATCCTCGCGTCATCTCTTCTTCTTATATCTTGCAAAAGCGGATGGCGACTCTTTTTGTGAAGAGCAAGAAGGGTTGGTTTATCCACTTCAAGAGCTGATCTAACCACCTCAACAAAGCCATCTGATTCAACTGCGAATTTCCCAATTTCATCTATAACGATAACCTCAGAGTAATCCCTAGCATGTTCAATCGCTGGAATCGCAACACTGTCTAGGGCTTCAGCATCAATCCCGTAACCCAATACTCTTAGTCTAGTATCTATTGATTTATGTGCCATGACCGCTTCTTCTCCAGTTCGAATGTTGATTACTTTGTAACCTACCCTTTCTGAATTTTCTACTAGAGGCTCGGTCCGCATTCCACCGATAATGTCAGTGTTTGAGCCGTCTCCTCCTCTGGCATTGATTTCTCTCCGCCTTTCTTCATCAAGCATCTCAAGCACTTTAGCAAGAACTGCAGACTTTCCAGACCTAGGTAGTCCAGTAATTCCGATTTTTGGATGTATTCCCATCTCTCCACACTCAACAATTGCGCAATGCGCTGACTGCCGCTAAGGCGGTATTGATAATAAAATGTAGGGGTAAAATCCTATTTTTTCTTAAATCCGGTAACCCCGGACTAATATCCGTAATTTAATCGCAATATATTTTTCACTCACCGGAATCAGAGTATGTCATCGTCTCCTGGCATCGGTAGGGAGATGATTGATCTTCCAAGCGCTCCCATCTTCCATGACTCTGAGACCCAATCCAATATTTTGGATAGATTTTTTTCTTTTAATCCAGCGGCTTTTGCAATTCTCCTAAGGGCCGTCAATTCAGCATCGTCATAATCACCATCTACAGATGCGAGTAGTGCACCGTCTCTGAGTGCAATCCTTATCGCAGAAGTCTCCATTCCCTCCAGAATCGAATCTAGGTCCGGAGGTTTTGTCAATAATTGGCGTACTTCTTCCCTACTCTCAGGGTGGAGCATCATTGCACCCATTATTGATTCAATTGCAGAGATTTCCTCCCGGACTAGAGCCCCATCTGCTGCTGCAACCATCACTAGGGCGCAGGCAATTTTCCTTCGCTGCTCTTCAGACAAAGAAAGTGCAGCATCGGGTAGCAGACAAATCACCTGGATAGGTCATTTAGTAAATCATAACCTGATTGCATCCAAGCATACCCTTCGATAGTCCAAGCAAGCAATCGGTCGACTGAGTCTGGTGCCAGGTTCATGTTCTTTGCAATCTCCTCAAGGGTGGCTCTCTCATCTTCATCCACACTACCATCAGATGCGGCCATCAACACTGCATCTCTTAATGCTAGCCTGCCAGCCTCCTCCCCAAGGTTATCGAGACATTCTTCAAGGGGCGGCGGATTTTTCAAATCAGCCCTGATAACCTTCCTTTGTTTCGGAGATAGGAGTGCTGTACCAAGTCTTTGTTCGAACATCGACATTTCTTCAACGGTTAGTTCATTATCTACACGGGTCATGAACGCTAGCAGTCTAGCATAGGCAAATCGCTCGGATTGTGGAAGTTTGTGCACCGTATCTGGCAGCATGTAGCGTCGGTGCACGCCGCAGGACTTGAATCTCACGCCGTAATAGAGGCATTCAAATGTAAAAAGTACTGCAACAATGCATGGTCGAAGTCGAGATATATACCAACAAGGGGTGCCCTTCTTGTGTGAATGTCAAACATTATCTCGATAAAAAAGGGGTTCAGTACATAGAAAAGCGACTTGGGAAGTCTAGAAAAATCGATATCGAATTTTCTGTGCGCACAAGTGGAGCAAAGACAATTCCACAGGTCTTCATTAACAATGAATGGATTGGTGGTTTCGATGATGTTGTGAGGTATGACAATGTTGGAGAGTTAGATTGGAGGCTCGGCCTTAGCGAGAAACCAAGTGTTGGATTATTCACAAGATTTATTCGACTTTTGAAAGGCGAGAAGTATTAGCTTCCTTGAATGCAATCTCTCTCTGGCCGAGATAATTTAGGAATCCCCAAAGGCTTGAGTTTAGTAGGAATACGATTCTTTCATTAATACCCCAAGATACTGTTCCAATATAATAGCAAGCCGTTGAACCAACACCACCGATTATGTATAGAGCCATTGTTGTAGGAATTGTCCATTTGATATCTCTATGGGAATCAAATGTCCAAATTCTATGCGTCCAGTGAGCCTGTAATGAGCCCACAAACCATGCGATTGCCCAAGCGACCGTCGGCCAAAAATTTTCATCAGGCAGAATGAATACAAACAATTCCCAAAGCCCATAAAATGCCGAAAAATTGACCAAGGCAGTCAAGGTATATCTTCTAAATGAACCATGCTCTCCTAGCATTAATCATCCTCCGTTTCGACGTCTGAGGGTTCTCCAGTAGGAATTTGTCTTAGTAAAGCATTGTCGTTTTGAATCGCATCGAGTAAATTGTAATTAACGCCTAAATCGCTAGCAAAATTCCTCAGTGCAAGAGTATCCTTCGGTAAGCATTTTCCACCAAAACCCCGCATCGGGCCCATGATAGGCTCTAGGTGCGAATCTCCAATCATTTGGTCCTGAGGGGCAGTAATCATCTCTTTGATCACAGCCCAATCGACATCTAGTGATTCGCAGATATCATACATTTGGTTGGCGAATATTATTTTCATTGCGTAGAAGTTGTTTTTTGTATATTTTACGAGCTCAGCTTCCGTACTTGTGACATGAAATGTATTACTCCCTATAGGTACGCCAGCGATCCTATGATGCTCAAAGACAAGCTCAGCCAGTTCTTCATAATCAGTGCCAACTATCAGAATTTTTTGATTGGCGAAATCTTCTATGTGGCGTCTTTCTACTAAAAATTCAGGAGAAAAACCCAATTTTAGATTTGGAAAAACCCTTTGCAGGTTTGCTGTTGTTCCAGGGGGAATAGTGCTCTTGATTATCGCAGTGAATCCATCGGGTAATAGCCTAAGAGTTTCCTCTACTATACTAGTGTCGCAAGAACCATCCTCAAGGGCAGGAGTGGGAACTGAGATGTAAGCCATTTTGCAGTTGTCTGTTACATCAGTAATATCAGTCCCTCGAGCAGTATCATGAATAAATAATTCGTGTACATCTTGGAAGCAGTGTTCCATAGCCCCCCCTACTATGCCTGCACCGATAATCCCGATTCGCAAAATATCACTCCCTGATTTTGAATAGGCCTTTCTCTATCATTTCAGCAGCTTCGCTAAGACTTGAAGGCGTTCCACAATCAATCCAGGTGCTGTCTCCCACTGATATGATTCTAGCACTCCCTTCAACAATGTATTGTCTAGTAACATCAGAAATCGAAAAATTGGTAGAATCTTGAACAGAGTCTAAACGACGCCAGAACGTGTCATCAAAAACATAGATTCCACCAATTGCTAAGTTTCCACAGGGGCGGTCCGGTTTTTCAACGACGCCAGCAACATTCCCGTTTTCGATAATAGCAATGCCAAAATCACTTGGCTTTTCTACTTCCCTAGTTAGTAAAACAGCTCCTTTCTCAAATGATTGAACATGTTCCTTCAAATCTAGGTCTGTAATATTGTCTGAAAACCAAATCAAGATAGGAACCCCTTCATTCCCTCTCCTTGCAAGCTGTAGTGCATTAGCAACACCTTTTGGCTCCTCTTCGAGGACGTACACGACATCATCTCCAACATGCTCTCTAATCTTATTGATGAATTTGTTACCAATTATTGTAATATGATCGATGCCAGCATTTCGTATCGTGGCTAACACGTAGTCGATTATTGGTCTACCACAAAGAGGGAGCATAGTCTTGTGAGTAAACTCAGTCATTGGGTACAATCTACTCCCATGACCTCCCGCCACGATGATTGCTTTCATCCTTCTAGCGTAAAGGAACTGGCTTATTGTATCAATGGTTATCGTTCTTTTTATTAGCTACTTTAGAGAATACGCCTTCATCTGCGTTCTTCTCGAAATAATCAGTCTTTACTAAATCTCCCAATTTTTCCACACCATATTCAACTAAATCAGGGTCTGCGGCCTCTGCAACTTCCCATCTTTTTTGTGCCATTTCTGCATATTTTATGTTTGCATTGGCCACCATTTTTTCGCTCGCTGTCAGGCTTCCTTCCATTCCCAAATATTTCTTTCCTTCAACAACAGCATCACGTCTTTGAGGTTGTTGGCCTAATTTGAAATCGGTTTTCCCCCAATCGGGCCCGGCGGGATCACTACCTCTGCTTCTAACAGGGTTTATTTCTTCAATATCTTCAACAATCCACTCTGATAAGTGCTTTAGATATGCTCGATATCGATCCTCCTTATCGTCTATGTCCAATAGGTGGGTCATGTCATATTTTTGCGCAAAAATCTCTTCATTTTGGTAAAGTAAAGTACCTGTTAAAATCATTAGAATTCCTAAAATTAGCAAATAAGTATGGCTTCCTAGTTGGATTGGATCATCTTTTCCTAAACCAAGAACAATAGATATTGTGACGATGATGATCCCAAGTCCCATAAACGGGGAGTATATTCTCGAGCGCAGTTTTAGCCGCATTAATTCGCGTATGGAACCGTGCATCTTCACCACTTATCCCAGTAGAGATATGATGTCGTCTGTCATCGCAGGTGTTGAATTATTCTCCTGTGTGAGTACAGAATCCCGCATATTGATGTGCTGCCTTGGTTCCAGAGCAAGTTTCTCCAGAACCATAGATAGAACCTCCTGTACCCTAGCGGTTTGCTGACCTTGAGAAATTATCATTCTTTCTAGCGATTCTAGGGTTTCAAAGGAGCGGTCAGTAGACACTTCTAAGGCCGTCTTTTGCGCTTCCATAGCTTCCTCTTGTCTTGACAATAATTCACGCGCAGCAGGACTGCCTATCGCATCTCGTCGGTGTAGCTCATCGAGCGCCTCTCGAAGGTCACTTGTCGTCAAATCAAGTGCTCTTTTCATATCAGATAGTTGCCCGATAGCAATGTTCAACTCTGATTGTAGGGAAGATGCTTTGTGGCGAAGGTGATTTCTGGCATTAGCATGCATCATTAGTTCTGTAAAAAAAGCGGCTGAAATTCCTATTGCTACTGCTACTGGAGGCTTAACTTCTATCAAGACCATAATCCACCAACAACAGACACCAATTATTGCAGATCTTATTAGGCCCATCAGTGTTTATGTATGACTCCGGTATATATTGAATGAAGTGAGGGAGTCCAAGGGGCCCCGTTCATATCATTCGTCCGGAATAAAACAGTCATCATCGATTTCATGAATCTGACCTGTAATGAGTAAGTGGTCAAGTGCTTCATTACATTCATCTGGCGAGATTCCATTATTTGCTAATGGATAAAACAGGTCTTCAATTTCAATATAATTCGCACCTCTTCCTACCTTTTCCTGAGCCACAATCAGCATCATTTGTGCGGTGACAGCAAGAAGTGGGTCATCACAACCATCGTCTGGTAAAAGATTGATGAAAGTGCCTGCAGGGTGAGGTTCGGAGTCTCCGATTTCCTCTATCCTGTCGGCTAAGTGTTTCAGAGGGAGTGGGATATCAAAACAGTCGAAAAGATTGGTCTGTCCTTTTGGGAATTCTCGAATGTCCTCTTGTTGAAGTCTTTTTGCTAACGAATCCAATCTATGCATTCTTTGCTCTAGTTGCAATTTTTCCCTTTGAATATCTAATTCCAGAATATGTAAATCTTGAATTGCTTTTTTTGTTAACCACTCTTCAATTTTGAAATCTGGATCTATTCCTATCATGGCGTCTACTAATCTTTTTACAGCCGGTGGCATTTTGTCAATCCGGAGTCTATCACCAGATTTATCGCGACCTTCCTCAGCCATGCTTCTAACCGGTGTAATGACGCTCCATAAAGGTACACTACGATTGAAGAGGTTGTGTTCAATTGGAGCATAGCAACACTGCGCGCTTGAATTGGTGTTGAGCCAGTTCCATTGGTCACAGGCCTTTAAATCGGTTCAGCAATCATAGGGGCGCTTTCATGTAGGTGCGCCTTTTGCCGGGGGGTATGAGCGACCACCGCATCGCAATCTTGCCCGGGGACGGAGTAGGAAGAGAAGTAGCAATTGAAGCGAAGCGGATATTAGATACAGTGCAAGCACACACTAATCATGGGTTTGAACAGGTAACAATTCAGTGTGGAGGCCAAAATTACAAAGAGACAGGTGAAGAGTGGGCAGAGGGCTCGTTTGAATTTTGTCGGGACGAAGCAGATGCGATATTCCTAGGTGCTATCGGGCATCCCGGAGCCCGCTTACCAAACGGAGATTTAGCAGGGGGTTCTGTGATTCTGGGTATGCGTGCCGGATTAGATTTGTACGCTAATGTTAGGCCAATAAAACTCTATGAAGGGGTTCCACACAAAGTTCACGGTAAATTTACCCAGATATGGCAATCGGGGATGGTTGATATGACAGTTCTCAGAGAAAATACGGAGGGTTTGTATCATGCACTACTCAGACGAAGTGCAGACCGTGCACTAGGTAGAGAAGAATATACCCCTCCTGAAATGACATTCCCCGGTCTCGATGGAGAGGTTGCCTACGACCCACGTCCAATATCTGTAAATGGAACAAAACGGCTTGTGGAAATGGGATTCGGAATTGCAGAAACTCGTGACGGGGCACCATCAGACGGAGTAAGTCGCGTATCTTGTATCGATAAGAGCAATGTGACACGGGGTTGTCAGTTATTTCGAAGGGTCTTTGATGATGTTTCGAAATCTTATCCGTCCATAAGTACCGATCACGGATACATTGATGCCTTCATGCAATGGCTAACCAGAAAACCAGAGTACTACGATGTCGTGGTTTTATCAAATATGTTTGGAGATATTGCTACTGACTTAGGCGCTGTCTTGCAAGGAGGAATGGGAATGGCCGCATCTGGAAACGTTGGAGATGAACATGCCTTCTTCGAGCCAGTTCATGGCAGTGCACCAAAGCATGCTGGACAGAACAAAGTAAATCCAATCGCTAGTATTAATTCAATTCAAATGATGTTAGATTGGCTCGGTCGCAAGAATGGACAAGACGGTTTAGTGGACATCGCTCAGCTGATAGACGACAGCGTTGCCGACCACTTGCGTAATGGCAAATCTCTAACTTATGATTTAGGCGGAACAGCAAGTTGTAGTCAAGTTGGCGAATCGATAAGCGGCATACTCGCGTCAAAGTTGAGCGAGATTTGAATCAAACGAATTTATTTGCCATTGTCTCTGTAATGTGATTTAAAGCCGATTGTAGCCCTTGAATGTTATTCCATTCAGTGGCCGGCGGTCGTTCGGGTATTATTTGAATTAGGTTTTTCGCGAACCTAGTTACCTCGTCTACCACAGTTACAGTACCCCTTTTTGAGGATCGAGATAGCGGATTAAGGTCGATGACTAACACTTCTTTGCCCATGCCAACAAGTGCTTCGCATCGATCACCGTCTTCTAGGGGGACCAGGACAGTATCCGCTTCGAATATTCCACTACTTTGACATGCTCCCCTTGGCCCTTCTAGGCCAGGAATTCGAGCATCAGGGACTCCTCCCAATATTTCTACATCCAAACCAAGTTTGGTATTCATTAATTTCAGGTGAGCCAATAGTGCCCCCATCCGTTCAGGTGTTCTGTAAAAGATATTGATTTCAATCGGACAATTCAATTGGCTTGCAATAGTAAGAAATTCTTGGCTTGCAAGTGCTATTGCGTTGCCATTCAGGGACAGGACCGGCTTTCTAGCGCGTAATAATCTCGCCGCCACTTCTTTTGTTGCTGCAAGAGCGGAAGGTATCGTTTGTTCTCCAATGAGATAATCAAAAGCTTCCCCACGACCATGCGCAATCATTGCAGAATCTGCCAACATCCCTTTCTCTCCAGCCGCTGCAACCTTTTTTCTAATCATTAACGAATGATACCTTGGATGTGACGGGTCTACTAGATTTTCTTCATCGCTCATACTAATACCTCAATTTTCTATTACTAACATCGACAAATCCATGGGTTTAGTACCTCTGTTTATGGTACTTGTGGATAACACATCTAGTCCACATTCACGCCAGTCTTCAAGATTTTCCAGCAAGATACCTCCACTTGCTTCCAAGACAACGTGTTCCCTAAGCCCCATTTCTGATAGCTCATCAGATACAGATTTACATCTCTCTGGGTTGAAATTGTCGAGCATTATCACAAGCCTATCACAGCCACTTTGCATTCTTTTTTCAGACCAAGTAAATGAAGCCATGACAGCCTCTTTTTCTTCACGGACTTCGACCTCTAGGAAGGCGCCGCACTGGTCTAGTTCTACTTCATTTAGGAACTTTGTAATTCTAGCTACGTTGGTACCAATATCAGGGTACATAACTGCTAAATCGTTTTCTTTAATCATCTTAGCATCTTGTTTAGATAAACGGTGTGTAAGTCCCCCTCCTAAATGGACAGCCCATTTATCCAATATTCCCCAGATTGTCTTTCGAGTGCAGGCAATTTGCCCAGGCGCCTTTGAAGACCATTTTTTTGCCTCTGTAGCAATTCCTGAAAGGTGGCCAAGGATGTTTAGAATCGTTCTTTCTAGTGCAAGTACAGCTTCTTTGTCTCCGCTGAGTGTTGCAACCTCGTCTCCTGCGCTTATGCTTCTTCCCTCACCGTGGCTCCAAGATATTTGAACTCCTCCTGCCCAGATTTGTAGCATGTGGTCTACAGCCGCACACCCAGCGAGGATTCAACTACTCTTTGCAATAATTCTCGCTTTGACGATTTCACTTTGTCCCATGTATGGCATGTCAATTCCATCATCTGCAAGTAGTGCGCTAGTCCACCTATCAATACTTGATATTAGTAATCTAGTGGGGCCAGTGGATGCATGCCACAATTCTTTGCCCCTATCATGAGGGGGTGGTGAATTCTCGGGCATATTATCCGCTGTGGGTGCGAGGATTTGATGATTATGCACCTCTTCGGATACCCATGAAGCGGGTCTTAGTTGTTGGAGCGGGCCTACATGGCTTGGTGACTGCAGCTCGTGAACACCTATCTAAAAATCAGGTGTTTATTGTTGAAAAACGGAAGCGCATTGGCGGCCGCGGAACAAGCGAAGAATCTCACGGGCATCAATTGGAGCATGGTCCACATTTGTTGCTAAAAGGAGGAGAACTCCATACGATGGTTAAGAGGCTTAGTAAAATCAAACCATCTCTTCGTCCGCTTCGTCCGAGCAAAGTGATGATTGTAGGCCATGGTGCGCTATACCCCATAAATAATCCAAAGGCCCTTTTCGATTTTAAATTGGGAAAGGATATCGTAAGAGAGAATGCAATGCGATTGATATCAGGCTGGGGGCAAGATATCCCAGAAAGGCGTAACGCCCTCATTAAAGGGAAATTATGTGTTGTTGGCGAGGGCTGGGCTGGTCTGATAGGTCGTTTGGCGTCTACACTTGAGGAAGTAGGAGTACCAATTCAAACGGGCATGAAAATTACAGGTAACTACGCGGATGGTGTTGTGACCTCAAAAGGACTCAAAATTGAAGCCGACGAAGTACGAATATGCGATGGCGCTCCTGTCGGCGAGGCAGTAAAAGTTGCAACTCTTGATGTAGTGTTGGACAATCGTCCGTTGAAGGGTTTGCATGGATTGGTAAAAGGGGATGTTGCGATAATAGATCTTGCTGCAGTCCACTCAAAAAAAGCCCCTGGAATGAGTCATTTTTCATGCATCGCCATAACAGGAGGTGTTGCAGCGATTGAGGAATTATTGGATGAAAGAGTCTCCGGTTGGAGGTCGCACATTGTCACAAAACGTGAGAACAAATCCATCACTCTAACAGATTCTCGAGGCCTTCTTTCTGATGGGGTGATTTGAAGCACCGTCTAGTATTCAGGATAATTATGAGGATAGTGACCTGGAACGTGAATGGTATTCGTGCGGCGATTCGCAAAGGTTTTGACAGGTTTGTAGACAAGATTAACGCAGATATTTGGATGCTGCAAGAGGTTAGATGTTTACCGGAGCAGCTTCCAAAAGATTGGGAAGTGCCGCAAGGTTACGAAATGATTCTACATCCTGCTGAGAAAAAAGGGTATTCTGGTGTTGCAACTATGTCCAATGGACCAATGACTGAAAAAGGCAGAGGAATGATGGGGAGTTTAGACCCTAACGATAGTGAAGGAAGGGTTTTGATTACGGATCACGATGGGATTATTTTGGTAAATACATATCTTCCAAGCGGATCGTCGAAGGAAGAAAGGCAGAGATATAAGGAAGACTGGATGGCGCAGTGGAGAGATTTCATCAAGCCAATGTTTGATTCAGACAAACCGGTAATCGTAGCTGGAGACCTCAACATTGCACATACTGAAAACGACATTTGGAACGCAAAAGGGAACGCAAAATCAAGCGGGTTCCTACCACATGAGAGAGAATGGTTCACCGGTTTGTTGAACGACGGCTGGCACGATTTGTTTAGAGAGCACGTAGGCCCTGACGCCAAGATTTACTCCTGGTGGTCAAATCGTGGACAGGCACGAGCAAAGGATAGAGGATGGAGAATTGACTACATTCTAGGAAACAAGGCAGCCAAAGAGATGACAAAATCGGTAGAAATCGACAGACAAGCCGGGCTTGAGGTAAGCGACCACGCACCGGTAATTCTCGACCTTCACTCATCTTGATCAGAGAATGTCATCAGCAAAGAGTCAACAATTTCTCTGAGGCTTTCCAAATCGTCCGACTCAACTGTGATTGTAAGGATGGAAGAATCTCCAATCTCCTCCAATTTGTGGACCAAGTCATCAGGGACCAGAGCAGATAGCCTGCGGCCGATTTCTACATCTCCCTCCCAAGTCAGGGTGGTGGAGAACTTCTCGGCCATAGTCGGAACTAAAGCCTCCACTCAATGAGAGTTACGTCTCTTACCGTATGGTAAGGAGAACGTTTTGCTGCTGGATTTAGATAATCGGTTGACCAAAAGAGGAGTCCACAATATACGATATCACTCCGACAATGAACGTAGTAATGACCACTACAATTGAGAAGAGTACGAGAATCCACAATAAGAAACCTACAAAACTTAACAGCTAGAGAGGTACCTTACCATCTTCAGATTTATCTTCATCTAAAATCTGACCCGGTTCACAAGAGTTCATTCAGTAAGGGCTCTTCGCACTAGTATGGATGAGCCTATTCAGGTCCTTGCTGGAACCGGAGGCGTAGCATTAGGCGAGGCTCGTACCAATCACGATGGAAGAAAAGCCGTGTTATTGCACAGAGACGGCAACCCAAGCGAATTGATTGATTTAGCAGAAACAATGGGCATAGAAATTCTAGATGTTCAATATCAAAAGGGCTCAGAAGACCCACGTTCATATTTCGGGAAAGGTAGGCTGCAAGACGTTGCAGATGAAATCTCAAGCGCTATTGATGGCCACCCTTGGCACGGGGTCGACTTGGTTATCATTCATTCAAACGCCTCACCAAGACAGTTGGTGAACGTTCATGAATCAGTTCAAGTTGAAGTTTGGGATAGAGTTAGGTTATTGCTTTCATTATTCATTTCACATGCAGGAAGTGTAGAGGCTAGAACTCAGGTTAGAATCGCTCAATTATTGGCCGACCGTAGTGTTTTGAGAGAATTGATCAACCAACAAACAACCGGTGAGAGAGCTGGATTTGGTGGTGCAGGTCAGCAAGGGATTCGAGGCGTTTTAGAAACAGTATCAAGGGAATTGACTCAACTAAGAAGAAAGCAGCGAAAGCATGCACTGGCGCGCAGTGAGAGAAGGCGTCAAAGAACACGAGGCGGCGCTAGGACTGTCGGATTAGCAGGATATACGAATGCTGGAAAATCATCTCTATTCCTCGCACTTTCCGGTAAGCAGGTATTGGTTGAAGACAAATTATTCTCAACTTTGGAAACCACTGTTGGCAGAATGGAGATGAGCCCGAGAATTCTCTTGGCAGATACAATCGGTTTTATCGACGAACTCCCCTCCGACTTGTTGGACGCGTTCCATGCGACATTGGATGAATCTTTACAGTGCGATCTCCTTCTGCTAATAGTTGATAGCAGCGATGACTTAGATGAGTTTAAGCGTAAATTGGCAACGACAAAAAGAGAGGTATTGGAAAGGGGTAGCAAGGTTGGCATGAACCTAAAAGTCGTACTCACAAAAAGCGACTTAGGCGGGGATATCGAGAGTGTTATGGAAGCCGTCTCTGAATTGGGTTTAACTGAACCGCTACTGGTCTCCTCACACAATGGAAATGGGATAGAAGAATTACGTGAATCGATTCTTTATTCCCTGTACGGACCAAGAGTGACATTGGTAGTTTCGCAAGGAAGTGATGGTGACAAAAGCCCAGAAGCCTACGTTAGTCAAATATATGACTTGGGGATAGTGACAAACAAAAATGGTCTGGAGTTGACACTTTGGTGTGGAGATGCAGAAATGCAGAAATTGATATCTAAGTCTCGCGGAAGGATTTCTATCAAGCGTGATTGATTGTATGGAGGAAATATGTCTGAGCTACTAGAGGGTGCGCCTTCCATTCCTGAAGAGGAACCGGTCTTTCAGTCAAGTGGAACAGCGTTTGAGGTAAAAAGTGATGATGGCCATCCAGTCTTGCGAATGATCGGAATATTTGTGCTGGCTATTTGCGGTTTAGGTTTTGCAAACGGCTTAGATTTCATCTCCCCAGAATCTGGATTAGTAAGGCCACATGAGTGGATAAATGGTATGGCAGCAGGAGCACCACACGATTCAGCAGAATTTTCTGGTAAAGTGACATTGGACGGAGAACCCCTAGCTAATGCAACGATCTTGTTAGAGCACAAAAACGAGGACGGTATAATTGATGTCCCATTAGAAACAAACACTGACAAAAATGGTAATTTCAATTTTGTCGGTGCGACACCTGGTTTGACGTCGATTGAAATTACGAAGTTTAATGATAATGGAGAACATAATGCAGTAAGGCATCGTCTGATTCTCAATCCGCCCTCTTTCTTGGAGCCTAAGGGATTTACGAAAATAGATTTTGAATTTCCAGACGATTCGGAATTTGCTGATGTAGATTGCACCGGTAATTACTCGAATGGTTCTTGTGTCAGAACGATTAGCTACTTCGACCAACAGATGGATTTTCCCTTGATGGATGAATCAGCAGCCGGGCTATACGTGATGATTGGGTGGGCCATGATTGGCCTGGCATTAATCGCATCTGGCTTCGCATTTTTTGGAATCAAAAAGGGTTCAAGGGGGATGATTCAAACATCCTGCGTATTGGTATTCTTTACCGCAGGGCACTATTACAGCGCATGCCTATTTTCTGTAATGGCGTTTGCCCTTACTTTCACAGTACCCCGCAAGTCAATAATATTGGACGCCTGAAGCCGACATCCTATTGGCTTGGCTCACTCTAGCATGCCCATGGACTTGGCTCAAGCCGCTTGGATGGTTCGAGATTTGGGCCAACCTGTAAGTTCAGTAGATTTGGAGGACGATTCCGTTATTGCCGGTGGTTGGAACGGGCTTTTGAAAAAATGGAATGGTGATGGTGACCTTATGTGGTCAGTCCAATGTTCAGATAGGATAGAGGCTATATTGCGTATTGAAGACCGAGTAATTGTTACTTCTGGACTCCATATCCATTGTATCAAATCAGGCGAAATAGAGTGGACTAATCCACTTGAGGGCTCTGCAGATATGTTAGCATATCATGGTAATGAGATTATTGCGACGTCAAGTGTTTATGACATAGAGCATTGTGACTTTATGGAAAGCGCTGTGTGGAAATTTTCTCTGGAAGGTATCATGATAAGCGTCGAAAGAATGGATGAAAGGCCTTGGTTTATCGACGCCAGTGATAAGCTGGTGCTAGGACTAGGTAGACCAAGATG
This sequence comes from Methanobacteriota archaeon, assembly GCA_002720115.1. Lineage (GTDB taxonomy): Archaea > Thermoplasmatota > Poseidoniia > Poseidoniales > Poseidoniaceae > MGIIa-K1. Next base: position 29,222 of record PBGS01000011.1, on the reverse strand, counting down.
CGGTTTGTTGGTTGATGGAGTGCATAAAGAACTGGGCATAGAATCTCCAGTAACTTGTGGGACGGCTAGCGTGGACGGCATATTTCTTGGGCATGCAGACGGAACTATATCATCACTATCTGGCGAAATAATGGACAAAACAGAATCCTCAGTAGACTCAATTGTACCCATTGATGGGGGTTTAATCGCTGCTTTAGAGTGCGGAAAATTAGTTTCGAGGTCATTAAAAAATGGTGAAAATTGGTCAGTGGCGGGATTGCAAATTGCGACGCATACAATTGGTTTCGATAATTTGCACTGGTGCAGCCGCTGGGATTCTCTATCGGGCCTTGTGGAAATAAGAGACAATTTAGGAAAATTGATTGTCTCTGCTAAAATGAGCAGGCCAAGGGTTTCCGATTCAAGCGGTAATCGAATTAGCATTGGGTTCGATGATGGGCAGGTTATTGTCTGGGAAAGGGAATTATTTCAGCGAAGATTGAACAGTAAAAGCATTGGTCAAAGTGCAATAAATTCTACGCTAGCAGCAAAGCTCAGATCCTTGCGAAAATGATGTTATTTTAGGCAAAAAAATTCCAGTGGTCTCAGTGGAAAAATATCATTCCATCCCTCATTTCCTATGGAAAAGGGGCAAAAAAAGCGTAAACTTTATTTGCCTCCGCTCCCCAAATAGATATTGCCGCTCCAACAGGAGTGGTGGAGTGGTCTTTCGAGACCCCTCTGGGACCCTTGCCAACCGGCCTGCTCAAACCGAGCAAAGTGTTGGTCACGAACTCTGGAGACAGAGCAAGTGAGGCGGAAGAGAAGAGATGGTATCTTCGGATAGCAAAAGTTCTCCCGCCCACAGGATGATTTGGAGCTCCGGCAAAAAATCAGCCACACAACCACTAGGAAGTGTGGAACAGGTAGGGCTGTGACCTAGTCACAGTAGAACCAACGACTGTGCACCGCCGGGAGGAGTTACAGTAACAGTTCTTCGGAACAACTTCTGGAACAACAAACGGCTTAGTGAAACCGAACCTAACAGCATCCCTCGGGAAGCAACCTGGTAACGGGCACAACGGACGGAAACCGCGCCACCCGCTCATAGAGCGGGTGGAAACGGACCTCCACCAGTCGAAACCGGATCTTGGCTTGCCAAGAAAACGAGCGACAGAGTCAAAATTGGAATTAACCACCTCGGTGGAAGAAGAAAATTTTGACAACCGGTAAAGAAGAAAAAACCTCTCGAGGTTTTGGAATCAATACCACCCTGGTAACAGACACTTCGGTGGAAGTAACCAGAAACCCGGCCGCTGGGAAGAAGGCTCATTGGAAACAACGAGTCAACGATCCGATTGATACTCTTCGGAGTGGAAAACGGTGACGACGACCCGGCAGCCACCAGCGGAGGCTGGCAGGGGGGCGGATATCCCACCCGGATGAAACCCCCCTGCCAGTTCTCCCATCCTGCATTCACAGGTAATCGGGTGCCAGCGCATTACGCTTATGACTGTTAAGGGTAATTTTACCCGCTTCGAATTGATTTCACAGGTTAATCGCGTGCGCCAGTCATTTCTTCGGGCTTGACCCATTTTTCAAATTCCTCATTGCTTAAGAATCCCAAATTAAGAGCGGCTTCTCGCAGTGTAGAACCAGATTCATGAGCCTTCTTTGCTATTTTAGCGGCTTTGTCATAACCAATATGATTGTTTAAGGCTGTAACTAACATCAACGAGTTTTCCAAGTGAGATTTAATCATCTCTTTATTTGGAGTGATCCCCTCAATACATTTGGTTCTAAACGCGTGCATGGAGTCGGACAAAATTCTCACACTGTGTAATAAATTGTGAATCATCATTGGTTTGAACACATTCAATTCGAAGTTTCCTTGACTACCTCCAATCGTAATCGCGGTATGATTCCCCATCACCTGACAACATACCATTGTCATTGCCTCCGACTGTGTTGGATTTACTTTGCCTGGCATTATCGATGAACCGGGCTCGTTTGCTGGCAGTGATAGTTCTTGGAGACCGCATCTTGGACCAGATCCTAGCCACCTCACATCGTTGGCTATCTTCATTAAACTGGCTGCTAGTGTGTTCAGAGCACCACTAGCAGCAACGATTGCATCATGTGCAGCCAATTGAGAGAATTTGTTTGGTGCTGTAACAAATGGCATGCTTGTTTTCAGCGCTATAGCAGCAGCAACCCTCTTTGCAAATTCAGGGTGAGTGTTTAATCCAGTACCAACCGCAGTGCCACCAAGTGCTAATTCATGGAGGTCTTCAAGTGCGAATTCAATCCTTTTTATGTCAGCATCTAATTGGGCTACCCAGCCACTTACCTCTTGTCCAAGGGTTAGTGGAACAGCATCCATCAAGTGTGTTCTTCCAATCTTTACTATTTTTGACCAGTCTTCAGATTTTGCATACAATGCGTCTCTTAGTAATCTGAGGTTTGGGATTAATGTCTTGCTAATCGCCTCAGCGCTGGCAATGTGCATTGCAGTTGGAAAAGTATCATTTGAGGATTGAGCACGATTGACATGATCGTTTGGATGGACAGGTGATTTTGACCCTAGTTCTCCTCCGGCCATTTCGATAGCACGATTAGCAATTACTTCGTTCGAGTTCATATTTGACTGGGTTCCCGAACCGGTTTGCCATACTCTCAAGGGGAAATGTTCGTCCAACTCACCACTGATTACTTCTTCAGAAGCAGCTATAATCAGTTTTGCAATTTTACCATCTAATTGGCCTAGGTCGGAGTTTACCTTCGCTGCAGCTTGTTTCAAAATTCCAAAGGCTCTAACGACTTCTCTTGGCATTCTGTCGTTTCCGATATCGAAGTTTATCAGTGATCTTGCGGTCTGACAACCGTAGTACTTGTCTGCTGGAACCTCCAACTCTCCCATTGTGTCAGCTTCTATACGGAATTCTCCCATAACCCGGCTGACATAAGCGGATGTCCATGTCCCTTTCCCTCTAGTAATGGTCAAAGGTGTGAATCTCAAGCAGAGAACAATGGCCGACTATCGTCTTGTATGGTTTCAGCACCTGCACAAGGCTGCTGGGACATACATAATCAGAAGAGCAATGGCTAATGGAGAGCGATTTTGGCCAACCCACGAAAACGGGAACCCTGTAAAAAATGGAGCAGTAATCCCATTGTGGAAGTTTAATTCTTCTGAATTGAAATCTTTCATAGATGAGTGTGAGGCGAAGAGTGTAACATTTGTTGCCTGTGAATGGGGGGGCCCTGATTTTGAGGTTCTTGCAGGAGATGACAGAGTGACAATGCTTACATGTTTAAGACACCCAACAAAACGGCTGATCTCAAATTATAACTATGATCATTATTGGATGTGGACCAAGGCCAAATCTTACACTGAATATCTAGGAGAAGGACATCTTCATTCCTCGCCTGAATATTACACACGTATTTTTGCTCGTGATAGTTTGGATATAGATCAGGCAAAAAAGAACCTTGCTCTCTTTGACCACGTCATAATCGCTGAGGAGAATATGGACACACTAGAGGAGCTGGGTTGGTCTGAGGAAAGCGACACAACGCACCCTACATTTGGAGATAAAAAAAGAGCAGCAATACTTTTTGTAAAACTCAGGTGGATCAGATTGTTTAATTATTTGAAAAAGAAGAAATTTCAACCGCCAGAAGAAATTAAAATCGACGAGATAAACAAGAACGATCTAGAGTTGTATGAATCATTGAGACGATAAATCGGGCCCAATACCTGTCAGAATCTCGCCGTCCTTCCAGTAGCCGCGATACATTAGCATGGTTTGAAACGGAATTTCGATATTTCCTTCCGAATCAATGGCTATAACTCCTCCACGGCCACCAAACGGAGCGACCATATCAAGCATATTTTTGCAAGCGGATTCAAGAGTTTGCCCTAGTCTAATTCTTGTTGAAACTTCATGTGCGGCGCATGTTCGGATGAACGCTTCTCCAATACCGGTACAAGAAACAGCAACAATATCATCTGCCCACGTTCCAGCACCGATAATTGGAGTGTCTCCGATCCGTCCATCTGGTTTTCCTGTCATTCCTCCAGTGCTTGTTGCAGCAGCCAATACGCCTTTTGCATCAATTGCAACAGCCCCAACGGTGCCCATCCCCTCAGAGTCGTGGTCTAATATTGCCTCATCATCCTCGTCTGTTGCACCCGGCATCGATTTCGCCTTTCTCCACTTCTTCCATTGGGCAGTCCTAAGCTCGGTTTTCAACCATTCTTGTGTAACCTCCTCGACGCCATTTTTGATTCCAAATTCATCGGCTGATTTTCCATTTAGCATGACTGGCCACCCCTTCTCAAGAACATATTTCGCTGCTTTGATGGGGTTGCGTAGGTTTGTTACATTAACAACAGAGCCTGCTGCTGAATCCTTTCCCCGCATTACACTCGCGTCCATAGTAACGCTACCGTTTGCAGCGAGTACAGAACCAATGCCCGCATTGAAAAGAGGCTCATTTTCCATCATTTCTACTGCTTTAGTGACAGCTTCTAATGCGTCAATCCCGCTATCCAACATGGAACCAACGGTGGAAAGCACATTATACATGCACGCAATTCTCTGCGGGTCTAAATCAGTTGGTCCTTTCCAAGGGCCGTCTCCTCCTGCACCCCCGTGAATGGCGAGCGCTACCAAGAAACCACCTCACAGTCTAGTGACAGACATAATTTGCTGAGGTTCTGCTGGCCTGTCACCAGGTAGCTTTCTGCACTGCTCAATTAATTTTACAACATTCATTCCTTCAACGACTTCACCAAACACGGCATGGTTTCCGTTCAGCCATGGTGTTGCAACGGTTGTTAAGAAAAATTGTGAGCCACCGGTATTTCTTCCTGCATTAGCCATCGATAAAACTCCAGGGCGGTCATGTTGCATTGCAAGTGCGCTAGATTCGCAAGGAATTTGCCATCCGGGTCCTCCTGTTCCTGCCCTTCTGCTCATTGGATCTTTGGAGTGAGGACAACCGCCTTGAATCATGAATTGCTCTATGACCCTATGAAAGTGCAGGCCATTGTAATAGCCATCGTCTACTAAACGTAGAAAATTTGCTGTCGTTTCTGGGGCTTCATCCGTGAATAATCGTATCTTGATATCCCCGGCACTAGTTTGCATCATGACTTCGGTCATAATTGGGCCCAAACTAAGCCCGTTGATGACCCTTACTATCTACCATTTACTGGTTAAGCCATGGGCGGAAGTGCTGGTCAGCATACGCTCTGGCTTGCTCAGCAGTGTAACCATGAGCCAACAATTGCTGTTCGTATTGCAATTGTTCAGGAGTGAGACTTGGGTCGGCTGTGGCCATTCCTCCCATCGGTTGGTCAAATGCCGCATTAGCGTATGAGTCTCCAGCCAGATCGTCGCCACTGCGCCCCTTCCTTACTATCAGGAATGTCAACACAATGATTAGAACAACACCGAAGCCAATACCTCCTAGGGTTAGGACATCTGTACCGCTTTCTGTAGAATCCGAGGTGCTTTCTCCTTCTTCTTCGCTTCCAGACCCGCTACTGTCTCCAGAATCACCGTCTCCATCACCATTCTCATCAATTATCTCACAACCTGTGGCATCGACTGTTGCGTTTGATACTGTTGTGGGGCAATCGTCCATCGAGTCAGCAACGCCATCTGAGTCGGAATCAATTTCACATCCGTTTTCGTCCACCACTACTCCTGGAGGAGATGTATCACAATTATCGTCGGAGTCTTGAACCCCATCCTGGTCGCTATCCACAAATGGAGGAGGGCACCCGTCTCCACCTTCGCCATTCTCGATACCAGGAACTCCGGGGCATTGGTCTCCTTGGTAGCCGGAGATATTGTCGCCAAAACCATCCTCGTCTTCATCAATCCACTGGCTTGGGTCTAGTGGAGAGAAATCATTCAGGTTCGACCAGCCGTCTCCATCTAGGTCCGCACAGCCGTATCGGTCACCGAAGCTTTCGCCATACTTTTCCGGGCAATCGTCAACGATTCCATCACCATTGTCAGTAGTGTTGTATCCGTCTCTATCAACATCATTTGCCCACAATTCTTCTTCATTTTGAATTGTAAAACCGTCGCCCATCATGTCATTGTTAATCAGCTCAAATTCGTTTACCGATTGTTCCATGTTGACCATTACCAAGCATGAATATGTTCCCGTAGGAGTTGTGGCATTAATGAAAGTAGATGATGCTCTTTCCAGAACTACTTGTCCGTAGTTAGCGTAAGTACTCATTGTCGCTGAGTCTAGTTGCTCCATAACCAAACCATTCTCATCGACTAAATCGAGAGTCCATTCGAAATCACCGAGTGCAGGCCCGCGCAGATTATGAATTTCAAACGAGTAGAATAATTCCTCATTGCTTATCATTTCTGCACCACAAGTGAGGTTGGTAACAGCGAGGTCTGCTTCGGCTGGTGGCATTGAGTTAATCGACAGGTTGTAGTATCCTTCACCACCTTGCGAGTATATTACTACAGTGAATGTTCCATCCATTCCTTCATGAGCCATGTCGCCCATAGAAGACCACTCAGAACCATTCCAACCGGTGATGGCATTTCCAGCTTCGTCGAACATATCCGCAGTAAATGGTGTACCAACATCAGGTGTGAACATTACATGCACATTGGTATAATCTTCCAAACTAAATTGGAATGAGTCAGAGATATCCGAACCATCAAGACAACCCTGTCCTGATTGCGTTGGATTACCTCCTAGTATCATTGGGTTGGATTGGTCTGTTCCCGCATCGGTTCCTGTGCCCACATCGGAGTAACCTGCACATGAGAATGGGGCTTCGTACCCTGAGGGGTTGCCCAGTAACAGCCTGTAAGTTCCAGCACCACCGTTTTCTAGCCACGAAGTCGATCGGTTGACCATAATCGTGTAAGTACCAGCAACACCATCGCTGCTTGTNCCAACTGTTGTTGCTTCTGCGTCGGAGAACNAGCTGGTATCGGAGTCTACTCCGTTTCCNTTTGAATCAACAATCGCTAGATTAACTGCTCCGGATGGTGGGTCTACAAGCGTCAGATTTAGATTCTGACCGGTTGCCATAGTTACCGTATAGAAGTCACTGGTGTCACTGGAGTCGATACAACCGCGATACTCGGTATCAGCGTAATTTCCTAGGTCGAATGCAAGTGAGGTGCTATTTCCGGCGTCCCCGCCCATTCCAGCATCATTCTGTGATAAGCACGATGTTTCGGCATTACCAACTGCGAATTGTCCGTCCCTGCTTTGTTGGTTATTATCTTCATTTCTTTCCAAGATCAAATCGTCTTGGTCGACTACAACATACATGTTATATTCCCCTTCAACGATATCTGAAGGAATTGTTGAAGATATTGTGACGCTTGTATTGGTATCAACAGGGATTCCANTGGTAGTGATGCTTCCTATTTCATGNTCATACCAATCTACGCCGCCGTCNACAGACAGAATTACAATTAATTCTACACTAGAAGTGCCATCAATGGTTCCACCATTCTCCAAAACAGCAGTAACATCTAGTGTGTCACCGGGTTGGCCACTACCNGGGCTGGTAACGGTGTCTATGGTGTAATCAGGTGCAGGAATACTCTGATTTGTCCAAACATCGAGGGTGTAGTTCGACGTACCAGAATAATGGCTAACATTGACGTAATATGTGCCTCCTAATCCTTCATAATCTGTCAGTTTAGCAGTAGCGGTCTCTGGATAGGACGCTGTATATCCTCTGTCTACTTCTGAGTTATTTTGGTAGTGGATAAAGACATCTAGATCTGAGGATTGNTCTTCAGCATCCAGTGAAACTTCGATGAAATATCCCGATGGTACATCAAATGCATAAACGTCGTCACTATCACTTCCATCCATGCAGCCATCGAAGGTACCNGTAATATTNCTACCCATGTTGGTNGCNTTAGCAGGGTCATTACCGGCATCAGAGCCAAGACCTGCATCGTTCTGAGTTCCGCCAGCAAGGTCAGTACAATCGTTTCCAATAACCATGACGTCAGGCGAAGGCATGTTGTTGTTTAATTCGTCATCTTCTGAGATGTTACCATATCCGTCCGCCCAAACAATCCAATAGTAGGAATCATTGCTAATGTTGACCGGAATTGTTACGCTCATACTTGTGTTTCGTGAAGCTCCAGCCGCTAGATCAGGTTCCACTGATACATCATCTAAAATCGTATCAAAACTGTCGTATGTGGTGTCTGTTGATAAAATAAAGAATACATCAAAAGCTCCAGTTGTGGCAGACGAATTATTTGCGAGATTTTCTACAGTATAATTTACAACTACACTGTCTCCGCCCTGCGCTTTCAGTGGCCCCTCAACCATTGTGATAGTCATGTCAGGTTTGGGCATTGAGTTGTTGGTCCAGGTTTCCAGTGTGTATTGTCCATCACCTGAATAAGCATCAACTGCGATGTAAAAAGTACCCCCTGTTCCATCAGCAAAAGTTCCTAGGGTGGACACTTTTTCTGTTGTTCCAGAAGTCCCCCAGTCACGGTCAATCCAGGTAGTCCCATTGTGTATACCAAGGTCGAAATCTGTGGCCGTAAATGTTAACACAACATCGATGTTTTTGTTTTGAGATATCTGTACGGAATACCAATCTGCATTATCAGTCTGGTCAACACAACCCTGTATTGATGAATTAGGGTCATTTCCTAGAGGTTTTGCGGTGCCTGTTGTATTACCAGAGTCTCCAGCACTGCCGCCGTCATTCTGAATTGCTGGACAAGGCGCTCTTCCTGACGTTCCTGATGTGCTTATTCTGACTGGGTTCTCATCTAGTTTTGATATTTTTATTTCAGGCTCGAGCGATATTTTTTGATTTGCTCCAACGGTTTCTATTAGTTCTGTAGTATATTCTACAGGGTCTATTTTTTTGTCAGAGTAGTCGCTAATTTCCGCTGAAATAAGCGGGGCTGCAGACATCAAAATCATCAGGCTGGCTAGAAGGATAGTACGTGTACGCATGGCCCTCAACGATTTACGGACAAACTAGTCCGCTATCAAACTACGGATTAGACAATTTGATGCAAAGATAACGATTATACTATGCCGCGTTCGGCGCTGATGCGTTTACTTCAGCAGAAACACCTTGAGAATATCTCTCAAAATTTTTGTTAAACATATCGACCAATTTGTTTGCCGTTATGTCATATTCATCATCGTTTGTCCACGTTTGTTTTGGAATTAATACCTCTGATGGAACTCCAGGACAACTTGTAGGGATATCAAAGCCAAATCTTTCGTCTTTAGTGAATTCCACATTGTTTAGCGCACCATCGAGTGCAGCGTTTAGCATCGCACGAGTGTGTTTGATTTTCATTCGTTTCCCGACACCATACGAACCTCCTGACCAGCCTGTGTTAATTAGCCATGCAGTTGACCCATGTTCGGCCATTTTCTTTGACAGTAGATCTGCGTAAACTCCCGGGTGCATGGGCATGAAGGGTTCTCCAAAGCATGCAGAAAATGTAGCTTCTGGCTCAGTAACGCCTACCTCTGTTCCGGCGACTTTTGCGGTGTATCCTGATATGAAATGATATGCAGCCTGTGATGCTGACAATCTGCTAATTGGGGGCAGGACCCCAAAGGCATCACAAGTTAAGAAAATCACATTCTCTGGATGACCTCCCTTGCTGTCGAGGGTTCGATTGGCAATTGCTTCTATCGGGTAAGACCCTCTTGTGTTTTCAGTTTTCGTTGTATCACTAAAATCTGGAACTCCATCAGAATCAACAATAATGTTTTCTAAGACAGTACCCTTTCTTTTTGTTGTAGCAAAAATCTCTGGCTCATCTTCCTCTGACAGATTAATCAATTTAGCGTAACAACCGCCCTCGAAGTTGAATACTCCATTTGCCCCCCAGCCGTGTTCATCATCTCCGATTAATGCTCGCTTAGGGTCAGCAGATAAGGTTGTCTTACCTGTACCTGATAAGCCGAAAAACACGGCAGTATTTTCCCCGTTAGTATTTGCTGAACAGTGCATTGGGAGTATGCCCTTCCTTGGAAGTATCAGATTCATAACGCTAAAGATAGACTTCTTTATTTCTCCCGCATACCTTGTCCCTCCAATTATTACTTCTCCTAGTTCGTAGTTTACTATAACAAAACATTCGGAGTTTAAATCGTCGTCATCTGCTTCAAACTTGGGTGCATGATATACAGTGAACTGCGGACTGTGTGATTCGAGTTGTTCGCTTGTGGGCCTGACAAACATATTTCTCGCAAATGCACTATGCCAAGCACTTTCGTTGATGACTCTAATCGACAAAGCTTCACTTTCTTCTGCACCACAATACAAGTCTTGAATGAACAACTCTTCTCTCTGTGAGAGATACTCGAGAACCTGTTTTTTTAATCTATCAAAAACTTCTTTCTCAGTTGAGATATTGATGTCTCCCCAGTTGACATCTTGGCTTGTTGTCGGTTCATTGACAATGAACTTATCTTTTGGGGATCTTCCTGTTCTTTTACCCGTCTCTGTGACCAAGGCACCATCGACGGTTAGAAATCCCTCTTGACGTGACACAGCTAGTTCAATCAGACTCAGATTATCAAGATTCCAGTATGCGGTTGCATCAGTCTCGATGCCACTCTCGACAAGGTTGCCGGAGGGGGCACCCACAACATTCGCCATACACCGTCGACCCGCGTCCCGTCTTTGTCCCTTGCGGTCGGAGAAACCATTTTTCACAATGAATGGTTTCTATTAACAATCTTTGAAGGGAGAGATTGAAATTAAGCCCCAAGTGTGCATCGAATATGGAGAGGGATAAAGAAGATGAAATCCTTTCCAAAAAAAATTTCCAAAAAGATTCTGGAGTAAATTTAGATAAATTCCTCATATCTTCAACATTAGAAAGTGAAATTCAGGAAGAGTCGCAGAAACAGGAGTCTCCCGAAATTGATTTAGCAGTAGGAGATCTTGCTGAGGTTTTCTCTCGAGGAGACGCTCCGAGCAGGATTAATCGCGATGGTACTGTTGATACCCCGCCAGAGAATGATAGCGTTACTGAATATGCCCTAGAGGGGGAAAAAAGACTCCACTATGGATTGATGATTTCCATGATTGTAGTTTGGTCAGCTATCGGAACAATAGTCGGGACCTCTCCAATTTTTAGTCACACAATTTCCGCAATAGGACTCCTTCTTATGGCAGGATTTGGTATGTGGCTTGGTGAAATTTGGATTCCAAGGAAGAGTATGCACTTACTCGGAGTAACATGGATAATAATCTCAATGAAAATACTCTATGGTTTAGCCATCTCAATGTACGCATGGGGCTGGGTAGACTCTACAGAATTGGGTATTTCTCTTCTTGGATTGGTCTTGTTAAACATCGGTGTTGCACAGCATCACGATGAGGATGCAATCGCAACTCAAGCTACAATTGTACTATTGGCAATAGGTTCTGCAGCAGGCGGTCCATACGGTCAGGAAGGAGTTGCAATGATGATTGGTTTAGGCACTCTCTTATTCCATGCGTTAGCATACTTCAGAAACTCGGGAAACCTTGCATCATTAGGTATTGCAGTCTCATATCTTTGGATTGGTCTGCATGCAATAAGCGATAATTGGATATTATTTGGTATTGAGGTAACACAATTTGACGATGAGTTGCTTCTATTCCTGCTAATGTTTGGAGTAACAGGAATTAACGCAGTAACAGCGACAAAATTCGCAGAAGCAGAAAACTGGTTTTCATCCGGTTTCAAAGCAATGGGCCTGGGAAAACCCGGTCTCTGGTCAGTGTCCGTTGGTTTGGGAATGATTGGCGCACTTCTGGCAATTGCTTCCAGCCGTCTGGAGACTGGGTATGCGTTAGCTCAGCTTATTCTCTTGCTTTCTGCATTCACTCCTTCTTATCTTGTAGTACGTGGTGAGCAATGGCAAAGGCTCCAGCGCTATGCATTGTGGCCTGCCCCTGTTTTATTGGGGATTCTGATTCTAATGGTCAGAGGAGTTTTGGACGCCCCGGTTTCAGAACCTTGGTCGATATACGCCGTATTTAGTGCTGCGATAACAACGGTTGCAATTCTTAATCATCAGCATGCAGTCTCTGATCACGTATTGTGGATAGGTTCTATTGTAATCGTAGTTTTGCTGACTTTACTGATTCCAGCAGAGGAACATGGCATGGCACGGGTTTTACTCTGCTGTCAATCTGTTGTGTGGATAGGATTGGCATTGATAGCAATCAAACGAGACTCACCATCCCTTGCAGGAACCGCTACGCTTGCGCCATGGATTTGGTTGATTTTCCTTGCCAGTAACATAGAGGGTAGGCTAATTTCTAACGACATCTTGCCTATTAATTTCTATGAATTAGACATTTCAATTTATTTGATTATGCTAATTTTAATTCAGGTTCCTTTGAATTTCAGACTTGGAGATAGCGGAGTCAATCTTGCGGGCCGTCTAGTTGGCATGTCTGAGCTAAGTGCGAGAATGCGCGACAGCGGCATGATGCGATTATGGAATATTAGTTTCATAACAATCTTAGTAGCTATGTTATTCATCACAAGTCCTGGTGTGATTCCCGCTTATGGGATGGTTTCAGTTCTAGGGTTTTTGTTGATATATCATTCACTTGCTATGCGGCTTGACAAACATCAAGGTACGCCACGGACCATATTGGTCTCTTGGTCTGTAGCGGCTCTGATTTTGCAGTGGCGTTATGGTCTTGGAGCNTTTTGGATTGCATTACTTGGCATATCCTCAGTACTCGTTGTTTCTTGGTCTGAGAAAAATGCCAAACGGTTAGAGCAAGGAGAAAAAATCTCTCATCAGGCAATAATGCCTGGGAATTTGATTACTATTTGTCTTGGATTTATTTCGATAATGCTGATGCTTATCGGTCTTGATGAACCTCTAAATAAGACTCTCTCATATGGCGAGAAATATCCGAATGACATCACTAATCTTAGACTAGCAAGCCTAGCGGCTATAGCAACGGTTGTTGGTCTTTATCTGCCGCGAGCATCTAAGTTGGAGAAATTATTGCCCTCTGCCATTACAAGTCTTGCCGTCATTGTAACAGTGGGACTCGCAGCAGTCAGCCTCGAGGATAATTTCACCTTATACTTAGGGGGTTCAACGTTCGTGATAACCGGAGCATGGTTGGCTGCTCAGGGAGAAATCCGGTCCAGAATGAAGCAGGTTTCTCAACGGGATGAAAGATTGGAAAAGTATCTTGCTCGTCAAAAAATGAATGAAGATGCTGAAAAGGTTTCAGGGGAATCTAATATTAAAATGGTGGATGCTGAACTACTTCAGCTCTCTGAACTTCAAAAGAAGCGCTCAAAACGAAGGTCATCCACAGGAGATTACGACTTAGTGGTTGGAGATATTCACCACAAACCAACAATCGTAATTTCATTCATNATAGTTACGATTCTAATCGGGGTATTCTTTGCTTGGACAAGCGGAGAGTCACTCCCAGCCATATCAATTGCCTCATTTGTGTCGGTGTTGTTCATCGGAATCGCAAGATGGAGAGCCGACCAGGTAAACCTTCAGTTACCAGATATTATGGGAATTGAATCACCAGTTGCGATAACTATGGCTGGACTAACACTGATTCAAATTTCAGGCCGGTTGGGAGATTCTAACGTATCGCTGGAATATCAATGGGAAATACTGGTTTTGCTAGGTGCACTTGTTATNTTGGCAGGAATTTCATTGTTAGGAAGGAAGGACCTCGGCCTCAGAATTCCATCGGTATTGGAGGGGATTGTTTTACTATTGTTGACTTCGAAAGTGTTGACATCACTAATGGGTGTTGATAAAATTCAACTCTCACCAACATTTAGTGATGAACTCTCATGGCTAGTCCCAGTAATATCTGTAGAGATTTTCTTAATCGTTGCAGTACTTTTGTTTGAATGGGTTGAATCACAGCGAATAAAAAGGAAATTAGGCGATCATAGAGGCGCTGTTGGGAGAGTGATTTGGGCTGTAATGACAATTTGTATTTCGTTCGGCGTTGCTGGGGTTTTGGCAGGAATCTTTGCAGTAAAGAACTCTCTGAGGTGGATTCAGCCAGCGGTTCCAGTTGGTGTAGCATTATTTTTACCGCTGAGTTGGAGCGCTCTTGAAGAGTGGTTACATCCACTTGAGGGTACNACTCCAATGTTCATGATCATTATTGGGGCATCAGGTCTGCTATGCTCAACAATTTGTGTTATACGAAACAAACAGGTTTGGATTTCAGCAGGATTGTGGGTNGGCCATCTTCTAGTTCCATCTGGAGCGTTTATTCAGTATCAGCAAACCAGCGTATTGATGATGGTCTCAATTCTTGTCGTATCAACCGCATCATGGCTTATCGGTGTCATAACTTTGAGGAGAGGNTGGAGGGTTGTCGGTGCCGCAGATTTGGTTTTAGCATGGATTGTTGCAGGTTTGTTGATGCTTTCAGGCGGGACATCAGTCATGCTACTGGTTATGTTACTATCGACAGCAGTCCTGCTGGGATTGGTAACTTGGCTAGGACAGCAATATGAGACGGAGCTTGCTAAAAGTTAGCCTGTAATTCTCTGGTTAAGTAATCTCTAATATCCTCTAAGGCTTTTATTGCAAGCGAATTTTCAACCCCTGGGGCCACCCTCAATGAGATGTTGGTTTTGGCCTGTGTTCCAGAGTTCCTTACTCCAATCGATGTCTTTCCATTTTCCAATAGCATGAGGTTATTTTCACCAACAAGACCGCTTCGATTCATTTCTCCAAGATATTTCTCAGCAATGCTCTCAACTTTATCCGCTAGATGATTTCCACCATCCCATAGATTTCTATTTGAAGGCGAGATTGAAACTCTATTTTTGTAGCCCCGTTGGAATTTCTCCTGTCGCGAATCGCATCCCATTGAACACAAGACAGCAAACATGCTTGCTATACCATCTCCAACCAAGCACCTGCCTCCATTTGGATTTGGTGCAGANAGTACTAAATGGCCTGAGTCTTCTACTCCCAATACATTTTGTCCGCTTTTTCTGAGGGCTTGTGATAACCATCTGTCTCCAACAGCAGTTTGAGAGAATTTAACCTTGGCTTTCAGCCTTTCAAGCGAGGAGCCCAAAGCCAAATCCGACTCGATACTTGCTGCAAGATGCCAATTTCCTTNTGCAGATCTCAATATGTGGTCTGCCATTTCGTCGCCATCTACGACTCGGAATCCATGTTTTGTAGATTCGATAAGTAGGCACCTATCTCCATCGCCATCCAATGCTGCCGCCACAATTTGGCCTGGGGAAGTTTTCTCAAGACTCCTGATTAGAAGATGTTCATCTTTTGCCGCCTCGTCCCACGTCCAAGAATCGGTAGGGGACAATTCTCCAGCACCACAGTTTCGATTTAGTGCGGTGGCATTGAGTGAAATTTCATTGCACTTAATTCCCTGCGANCAAAGAAAATCAGAAAGCCACTCGCTAGCAATACCTTTGGATGAGTCTAAACTCAACCGTTTTAATTCGGGTTTAGCAAAAACTTTGCACAATTCATCAAATCTCTTTTTGATTAATTTCTGGTGTGACAAATTAGCCTCAAATGTAACGTCTGGTTTTTCAAGTTCGGCGATTTCATTNCTGTCGACCTCTCTTTCTTCGGAGGCAAGCTGGACGATTAATTCCGAGATGTCTTTTTCGATTTCTGGGCCGGTNTTGAAACCATTTGCATCGAAAATTTTGATTCCAGAGTCGTAGACTGGGTTGTGGCTAGCAGTAATCATACAACCCATAGCAGAATTAGTTTCGAAAATCGAATTATGTAGACCCGGCGTTGCACAAATTCCAGCATGTATAGCTCTGCTTCCACCCAAGTGNAGTCCAACAGTTAGTGATGATACAAGTTCATAATTTCGGGGTCTGTTGTCCCAGCCGATTATCACTTTAGAGCCTAAACCAGCAAATCTTGCCAAAGCCTCACCAACCAAACGCATTAATCTGGGAGAAATCTCTCTTCTCTCGAGAAGTCGTGTAATTGTATCTCTATCTTTTTTGGGAGAGTCGACTACTTCACCTCTAATCCCATCGGTTCCAAAAAGCATCTAATCACCTAATTGTAGCGTTAGAAGAATGTATGCCTGTAACAGTNGTGTTNGGCATAACCATGCAATTAGGTCCTAAAACTACACCGGGGTTTGTCACNACATTACAACCGACCTGNCAACCTTCCCCAAGAATNGCTCCAAATTTCCTTAATCCTNTNGGAAGCCTTTCTCCATTTAGTTTAGTGTGAACTTCACCACCATCATTTCTTAGATTAGATAGTTTCACTCCGGCACCTAAATTCACCTCTGGCCCTAATACAGAATCTCCGACATAGTTGAAGTGTGGGGCTTTGGATCCCGGAAGAAGGATGCTGTGCTTTGTTTCACTTGCATGTCCTACCAATGCTCCTCCACAAATCCACGAATACTCTCTGATGTAAGCACCGTGGCGAATCATCGCACAAGGCCCAATATATGCNGGACCAATGATATGTACTGANGATTCGATGGTAGCGCTTTCATGAATGTGAACAGGGCCAATTGAAGAATCNATACTCACTCCTTCTCTAGTTTGTTCTCCGATATGTGCAAGCATGTCAGCCATTTGACCTTTTAGAGTTGATAGAACAGACCAAACAGGGCCANTTGGAAAGCATGGCTGTCTCCCAATAGATTCGTCAAGAGATGGCCAGAGTTCGTCAGCTTCGGGAGCCCTCATCTATACGAGCCAATACCAGCAGCGATTTGACCTTTTCAGGACACGCTGTAGATTCTCTTGCCAGTTGAGCGGTCCAAGGTGAATCCGACTATGTTTTTTAGATATCTCGGAATAAAGAATCCAACTTTACGAGATGTAAGCCCATGATTCCTCATTCGTAATGTATTCGATAGATGATCGACAATATCTGCCGCAGAGCATCCGGGGTTGCGAGAAACATATTCTGTGATCTCTGCCTTCAGACGCTCAAGTCTTGCGCTTTTTTGCGAACCCATTCCATTCATATTGTAAATTTGGTTTGCAAGGTATTTGGAAACCTAGTGGGTACACCCGGGGCCCCCGATTGCACAGTCCAGCCAATCACCATTCCACGATAAATTATTAACAATTCGCTAATTCGTATTAACATGGGCAAATCCATCGGAGCGTATCTTNTTGTTTTGGTACTATTGGCCCTCCCATTATCCGGGTGTACTGAGGAAGTGACAAAAGAAAAAAAGATTGAGGCTGAGGAATTGATCGAGGTTGACAACCCCTGTTCACTTCCTAGCGAATCACTTGTTCAAACCATGACAACAATCCAAGCCCATGGTGTGGATAGGTATTTTCGACTAACCGTTCCAAACTCTGATGCAGGAACAAAGTTACCAATTGTTTTGGCCTTCCATGGTGGAGGAGGTGCTGAAGAGGATTTTCAGCAGCAAGACCAATTTGATGCTCTAGCAGAACAAGAGAAATTTATCATGGCTTATGTCATTGCGGAGGATGGAAGAACCGCCTCAGAGGGTGAGTGGTTCCTAAATACAGCGGCGACGTCTAGGGATGACAATATTTTTTCAGAGNCAATAGTGAATGAATTGTCAAAGGTATATTGCGTCGATGAAGACAGACTTTACGCTATTGGTTACTCATTGGGCTCGATGTTTACTTACGAAATAGCCTGCCAACTAAACGATAAGTTCGCAGCAGTTGCTTCGTTTGCAGGGACCATGCCAGTGAATCCAGAGACCTGCAATCTTTACGGTAGCATGGCGGTAATGCACATTCATGGAAAGCTAGACCTGATAATTGATTATGATGAGGACTGGGATTGGAAAGATGGAGAACACGAGGGGGTTGGGACGATGAGTAATATCCCAGGAATGATTGACTATTGGGCAGAAAAATCGGCCTGTCAAAATTCCGACTCGCACTATCACTTGGATGTCGAACACATTGTACACAGTGACTGTTCTAGCGGGGTGCTCGTTGAGCACTGGGGGTTAGAGTTTGGTGGTCATACATGGCCTGACGAAGTNTCAGGCGTAGAGACATATCAGCTTATTTGGCAATTCTTGTATCAGTTTACAAACTGATTACTATGCGTTAACTTACTGGACTAGATACAATCCAGNACCTGGTTCCACTTGAATGAAGAACCTCTTCGAAATAATGTTTCATGGAACTCAGTTTGTGGATAGTGCGCACATCTTACAATTCTCCCCCGGCTATTGTAGCATCCTTGTCGAGTATTGATTGGAATCATTATTGAGGTTAAATCTAGCTTAGGTCCATTAGAATCTGGAATCCCAATTGCAATACTCTCTTGGACTCCGTCCCACGAAACATCATCAATTGATGGCGGCATTAAATCCATGTCATTCTCTAGCCTTATTACTCCGTCAGCGAGTCTTTTTGGAGCCCATGTTCCGGGTCTCTGTCCATCTAACCACGAAACTAATTTTTTCATGTCTGGTAACTCTAGAAGTGTAATGAAGGAACGTTCCCACCATCCTGGAGATTTTGCAATTGTCACATGATGGATTCCTGGACTAACATCTCTAGAATCTAGGTTGTCGGCCCAAGTTCTGCAGATGTTTTCTAGTCGTACAGGTATAAGAGGCATATCAGGCGCTGCAATGTCACACAGTCTGTATGGATTAGCCAACTCACCAGCAACTAGAAGGGGTCTTCGTTTGTTTAAGTCTACAATTTCGGATAAAGTTTTTCCACTTTCTAACCTAAATCGCCCTACATAATCTCTCAAATCATCAAGGCTAACTTCGCCTTTCTCTGGCATTTTTGGGAAAGAGAGCTCTACCAATTCATTGGCAGTGAACCAAACAGGGCCGTTGGGAAGCGGAAGTGGAGAGTTTCCTGGTGGGTTTGCCCACAACCTGGGAGAGGACGGCATAGTTCATCCACAACATTTCTGTTGTTGAAACTTGCTCAAAGAATGAATCTTGGTAGGGTTCTTGCTACTACACTGTGGGACACAGTTCCTACTAGTTGTCCTTGCTTATTTGTTACAGCTAGCTGGTTCAGATCGTGAGTAAGCATAAGTGCTGCAGCCTTCAATAGCGGGGTAGTTTCCTTCATTGTCATTGTTTCTTGGGTAATTAATTGTCTAGCAGGAATGGCATGCATCCACGCGATATCTCTGTTGACAGTCTTTCTTGCGACCAATTTTAAGATATCTACTGCGTGTATTCGACCGATTGGAACCTTCTCTGAATTAACAACAAAAACGTGGTCCCAATCTCTAGAGGTGATGACATCTAAAGCATCGGCAACAGAAGCATTTTTGCTAATCATGTGAGGCACGCTCATAACTTGCCCACATGTAAGCGACCTTGCGGAGTTAGCATTTCTTTTGTGTTCTGAAATCCTGTGNTTACTTTGTGGCATTTTGCTTCCTCCTCAGGTGCGCCCCGACCGCTCTTGCTATATGAATGCATCAATTGTCGGATTGTGAAAATTTACTTTTATTTGGAAATAATTTCCCGGTTTATTCATNTAAAATCCGATTATTTTTCCATAAGATGTACAAACACTCCCGAAATGTAGACAACAAATAAAGCATAGAGCATGTAAAACGAACCTTCAATTTAGATGACATAGCCAGAGAGGTGTATGGCACTACCCGGAGATGTACTAGCAAAACTTTCCAGTCTGTCTGGATATGACCAAATGTTGGAAATGGATGCCGTTAGCAGAAATTTTGGAATTAGTCTGGGTGATATAGAATCACAGATTAGAGCGTATCAATCAAACCAAGGTCACAATAACCGTCCAGAAATTGCAGATTCCACATCGATTTCAAAAAAGGAACTAGTTGACTTAGGGTCTGCACAATCTGTGAATAACTCACCAACCTACATCGATAATCCAGATAATTANAGGCTAAGGTATGACCCTTCAGCCAGAGGTCAATCAAATCAATCGATGGTTAACCAAGCGATAATCTGCCCTACGTGTTCTGCACCGTTGGGTATTCCAAATGTTAGACCCATCAAAGTGACCTGTCCCCAATGTATGGATGAGANCGTATTCAACTCTTGATTAGATGCCCCAGTATCTCTCCGATTGAGCTTGTCGTGCTTGCACAGCACGAACAATAGTCGTAGTTACCCAAAGTACGGCAATCCACATCAGTGGTTCGAGGCTATCCTCGAATATTCCTTGGACTGTGAATTCATAACCTGCTCCAGTCAATACGTCCATTGCAATTTGCAATCCCTGATTTAGGAATGAATATACTACCATTCCAAANACAGCCAGTATAATCAATCTTCCAGAGAATGAACCTTTTTTCAGTCGTAGTAACATAAATCCAGCAGTTGATGTTAAGAATGCTATAACAATCCATGCTAAGGCAGAATGCACTACACCAATCCATACGACTGATATGTTTGAGGTAGCCTCCAACTCGATATATCTGTCATATCCCATTGCAACAGCAAATATTGCGCTGAATACCGTGGTTGTCCAAAGTAGAGAGGAGAACATAGCAGCATCAGCGTTTTCTCGCATCTCTTGTGCNATTCTTCCTACAGTGGCTTCTAACCCTAATCCCTTGGAGAGGATAAAGAGTCCGAAAATTAGCGGAAGTGAACCAATCACTATTCCACCGAGNGTATCTGGGAGCATTACTCCAAGCCCAAATATTGCCATTATAGCNCCCAGCGGAACCAACATCTTAGCGCGCCATTTTGGGTCCTCTAGAGCCTTAACAATGTAGTAATACGTCCCCTCGATGCCCTTTGATTGTTTAACAATAATTTTTTGCACATGGTCAATTCTTACCTGACTTTGGATGATTGGCATTACGGACTCGTCTTCTGCACCATCGGTAACAAGGATTGCTTGATCTGGTTGAAATTCTGTAACAACTTCTTCTAANTGAGCCGCAATTGCTCTATCAGAACGCACACCGACCTTTTCATCACCGGTTAGGATGGCAATCTCAACATCATCACTATCGCTGTTTGATTCTGCTAGGTTGTCGTGTTGATGGAGAGCTCCCAGAATTGCATTTGTATCGCTTTCTTCAGGGTCGGCAATACCTAATTTTAACGCCGCAGTTAGGACCTGCTTTCTTCCAACAACGGGGCCTCGTATGGCTGTTTTTAGACCGAGATCATTGTCTCTATCTACAGTCAACACAAGCGTCCTTGTCATATTGTCCCACCCCGGATACAGTAGTGCTGACGCGCTTCCTGTTCATGAATCATCGCCCGTTTTGACTTGTGTTACTTGATTACTAAGACCCTCGACTCTCTTTCGCCTGCGCTGTTTAGCACGGATGTACTTCAACGGATGGTCCATCCATAGTTGATCACATAATTTGTCATCCCCTGTTTTTACAGCACAATTGTGATTTATCTTCAGTTTTGAGCAACCGGAGGGGGTATATTCTCTTTCGTATAGATGATTCACCTGGTAGGTAGTCGTGCTTTCGTTGAAGTCTGGAGCATCTCTGAAAAAATCTACCGTGGTCTCTGGCGGCAGCCCAATACATCTGGAAATTGAACCAAGAAATACTCTACCAAAGTGGTTGACGTTAACTCCCTGAGACAATTCAGCAATTGCTTTTCTCATACACGGTGGCCAGTCTTCTTCCCCCGCTCCGATTANAGCNATTGTTTCGGCTGTTTTTGATGCTACTAAGCCACGAATCATTCCTACAGGTTCGGCTAATCTGATGAGCAAGCTTTCATCCATTTTTGCCATCTTTTCAAGTGCATCGAGTTTTATTTCCTCTTTCATTCTCTCTCTAAGAAGTCTAGCGACTTTGGCTCTAGAGGAATATTTCTCACCTTCGTCGTGTAATGTTACCCAGCCATCACTAATGTCACAGTTAGGCAGCCTCCATCTTGAACCTGTAATTCCGGTACATAATTCAATAAAATCTGATAATCCCATGCGCCAAAGTCCGTTATCATCGCATTCTATTTGCGATAAATATGTGTTTGCTACAGCGTGTATTGCTCCGTCTTTTTCTAGAATTCTTTGTGCTCTCTCAGCTTCTGCCTGAGCCCATCTTGAAATCAATCTCTCATCTTCGCTTGCTCCAACAACCAAGCGCGCATAATAAAACGAAAACGCTTCTAGAATTCGCCCTTCTTCGGTGTGTATGTCACCAATAGAAGCAACCTCAACACCGTCTTTGCTGTCTACGGAATCTACAAGTCTAGACCTCGCTCGAATTCTTGCTCTGTCCATCATCCCTCCATCAAGGAGTTCGTCGATGTCAATTTGGTGCTTTCCAGCCATATTCGCAATCCATGACCTTGCCTGTGGCAAGAAAGGATATCTTGCGAGTGTGACCTCGTCGTTGAGGTCTGGAATGGTTAGCGGCTTCGGCACGATTTACAATTCTCAGGGGTGGCATTTGAACCCTCTCATTCATTTGCAATATACAGGTGGGGTGTACTGATGGAGGCTGTAGATAATGATTTAATTCTCATCCAAGATGATATTAGGAAATCATTTGGGTGGGATGTAAAATCAGATTTAGAAAGCGCTACGCAGTTGGTTGCTGAATGTAAAAATCCGCCTGCATCAGTAAGATTCAATTCGAAGGTAACAGTAGTAGGGGCAGCCGCCAGTCCCAATACTAAAACCACATACCCGACGATTGTCGCAGACGGTGCAGTAGGGGCAGTCGCCGACTTATCCTCCGTCGCATTAATTGTGACTGACGGTGACGGTACGCCTTATCTAGAGCAGGCGTTGAATATTGGAATCCCAATTTGCCTACATGCCCACGGCGATAATGTAGAATCTTGGAAACGTGTCCTGTCACTGATAGACTCAAATCAGGAAGTTATTCTAACTCATCAAACTCCATGTTCAATAGAAGGAATGTATAATCCGGGAGGTTTTACTGATGGCGATAGAGCCGTGTGCGTGGCATTGGCTCTAGGTGCAAGCGAGGTGGAGCTAATCGGTTATTCAACAAAAACCGTTGGACAATGGTCTGGTACGACAGATGAAAAACGAAAACTAATCAAGTTGGGATGGATGAAAAAGATACTCAACATACTATCTTTGAGGGTCAACGATGAGGGCTAACTACTTACTCTGGCTTATCGCTTTGTGTGTAGTAAACACTGGTTGGTATTTTGTATGTCAACAAAGTGCGGATCAAGAAATTAACAGGCCAGGAGCAGATTTTTCAGATTCGCGGGAAGCAGAAATTTCCAGTCTAGCAGGCGGAGANGTAGATTATGAAATCGAGCACTGTTTTAAATCCACAAANGGCGGAGTGTATAACGTATCAATAAACGTTGATATGGGTTCAAAAACCATATACAATTGGTCAGGAACTACAGAAGACGGATGTGTTGTATTCTCATCTTCAATTGAAGAAGGAACTGTCATAGTTTACACCCAAATTGAAGAGGGTGTNGAATCTACAACATCGATAACTACNTGGCCTTTTAGGAACGCCTATTTATTGGGAGCCATNTTCTTTTCAATTGGTACAGTTATCCTGGCGTTTGGAGAGAATTTTGTGAGANATATTGTNAAACAAAAATTGAGTGCGAAAACACAAAATTCAGAGGAAACGGCTACACAACAAACGGTAAACGACCAGATTTGGCAAGATCCGATTAGGCTCAATTAATCACAAGAAATCAGACAAACTAAGTTGTTTCGCGTTGTCATTATTAAACAGACTCTCAACGCTTTCTGCTAACCACTCGATGTTTTGTCGAGTATATTGATCAACACCATAGGTTTCCATCACGTGTTCTGTAACTTTTATGTATTTACGAACCGCACCTTCAGTCACAGTCAGAGCAAGGTTCCCATTACACATATCGCTTTCTGATTTTCTNATNCCGAANGCACTCATCCCTCTTCCGGTCAATTTTGGTGGTTGAATGCACTTTCCAGCGAGGGGCATTCTCCTGTAGGAGTGTCCGCATTTTAGGCATCGCACTTTTTGCCTTGTAAACGCTACCAGATTTCCACGTAAATCAGGTAAGAAGTGCGATCGGACAACACTAGAAGCCACAGTTCTAACGTCAACACCTCGAAGTCTGTGCCCTAAGGTAAGTTGACCGTTCATTTTGTCAATCATGGTCTCTAGAGTTTTATATGCAGAAAGTGCAGGCCCTTCTGACATGCTCTTGGTTGAGTGCGTGTAGCCTAAACCACGAACGGCTGCTACCGACCCCAATCTTCTTTCAATAAAGTCCATTCTATCTGATAGCACCTTTGGGTGTGGTTGATTGAGAGTAGCTTCGTAGAACCATCTTTCATAGTGCCAAGCTGAGTCTACATTCAACGCTTCTTTGTCTACTTCAGTGGGATTTAATTTAGTGGTTAAAACTAGAGGAGCATCCATTTTCCCTCCTCGGTTCGAGGGNAGAATTTCTCTGCTAAAATTTAGTAATCCGTCCATCAAGAGCATTATTGCATCCTCATCACCATCACAATTTCTTCGCTTAGCAGCATGGAATAATGGGTGAGCATAACCACCCGAGCTGTCTGTAAAACCAATCAANCTGGAAAGTACACCTCCTGAGGTGTGTGGTGCTAGCGCGCATATTAGATGTCCAACCAAGTCTTCAGGCTTCTCGACGTGATAGTACGGCTCCANACCATAAAATCTTACCAAAAGCTCATCGATGTATTGAGCTGCTCTGACNAAATACTCCGCACCATTNCTTGCTAGAATGAAATCTTGAGGGAAGATTTCTAGCATCTGGTCGTTTCCATGTAATTCATTTCCAAAGCAATCATGTGTGTAGCCAAGATGTTTCAGTTGCGCCCAATCAACACCTACCTCTTCGGGAGTAAAATGTGTNACAGGTACATCGCTCATGTCAAATCTTATGGTTCCGTCTCTAAAAACAGGGAGCTCGTATTTGGCTCGAAGAATTCCTTTTTCTATTGGTTCTGGTGTTTGGTTTTTNCTCATTAATTTCTTGAGTCCTTTCATACGTTTTGGTACACGGTCTAGACCGAGTGAGATACGAGCATCTTCGAGTAAGTTNTCAATTCGTACGGTCTGTAATTCACCTCTTCGTCGTGAATTTTGTTTTTCACTGGACACTCTCAGCTCGGTTCTTCCACCACAGATTTCTCCGGGTTTACCTTCTCCAAATTCGTCAGTTTTTCTGTGATGACAATTTATCATCGGTGATTTCTTATCACAAATTACGCAGAAACGCACCCCCATTTCTATTCGTAGNTCTTTTTGCTCGGCAGAATTTGAGATTAACCTTTGATTACCTCCTGATAAGCCAATNGGGAATAATGAATGTACTGTAGGTTTCTCTCTAGGCGCACTTTTTTCCGGCCTACCCATCCTACAACCGATTCTGACTGGTGCAGAATGCTCCCATCTAAGTCTAGAAATCGATCTTATCTGAGTAATTATTCCGTCTACAAAGTGGTCGTCTTCAAGAATCTGAGCCCTAAGAAAATCCTCTGGGTCTTCAGGACCCGGGTCAGGTAGTTTTTCTGCAGCTTCTCTTCCAATGCGATCAGTTTCTGCTATACCTAAACCACGTTGTCTAGCGTTTGTTTCTGCTGCAATTCTTACAGCAGATCTCTCTTTTTCCAATTCATGCTTTCGAAGTTTTTCTTTAGCTAGCGAGACTGCAGCATTGCGAAGTTCACTAATCCTATCCCTGAATACTGATGTAGCATCTTCAACTTTGAGAGGCGCTTTCCCTTGTATTGTATAACCTAGACCATCTAGTAGTGCCTCCCATCCNTTTGTGATTATCAAGTCGTCTCCTTCATGGTGGTGTTCAAGTCCCAACATAAGAGCGCAACCTTTGACCAAACCATGGATTCTAAGCACCCAGGTTGAGGGGATGTCCTCTGTGAAAATTCCGCTATCCACCATAATGTTCGGGCCGGGGATTGAATCGTAATCTAACTCACCCTCTTTCTCAGGCCTGAGTTCATCCATTTTACTAGGATTCCAACCTTTTACACCATCAATAAATCTAAGACAATCGTCTCTTATTGTTGCTGTTTCTATTGATTTTATCAAAGCAGGCACCCATTCAATTGGTAGATCTAACCACCACGGATTATTGTCTCCAACCAATGACGTAGAGAACCTAATAGAAATCTCTCTAGCGGATTCCCAGGATGGTTTCAATTTAATCAGAGAGTCTCTCCATAATCTGCGAATATGAAACCTTTCATTCAATTCTGTGTCCTGGTTTACCGGAAGTCCTGGTGTGCCTTTTGGCAATTTATCTCTTTCTAAACCCATTATTCTACAGAATTCATTCACAGCCTGATCACTGTCTAGGGCATCGATAAGATCCGCTGCCCACCAGTCATGATTGTACGCTGCNGGAACCAAATTTTTGTTATTCTCCATAAACTCCCCATATCCCAAAACCAACTCTCCGTTATCCCAAATGGAGGATATTTCANGTCGATCTTTTCTGAAAGAATCAACGTCATTNTACTGTCTNAATTGTCCACTTTTTAGAATAGCCCATGGGCCTTCTGCTATATCGCAAGGAGTAATTGCACAGGCTTTNCCAGGCCTTTCGATTTTCATTTGGGTCCCTACAGCAATGAAGTCATCCATTGCTGCCATCGTAGCCGCATTACATGAACCTGCGGCAAGTCCAGACGGTCTGGCTCTTCCATATCTCAGCCTAAAACCACCAGGCTCTAGAGGCGCTCCAAAAACAGGCCTTCCTGCAATAATATCTTTCATAAATTTGGAAATTACAGGTACTCTTCGGGACCTGAACTCCTTGCTATCCCCTTCTTTTGCCTCGTCTTTGTTNTTATTAGCGAACGCAGAAATGAAATCCCAACCAGGGACCTTCAGCCTCTCTGTGTGTCTTTGAACCTTAGGGGCTTTGAGGCACAAACCCTCACCAATAACCAACAAAACCCCACCTCTAATTCTGGCCTCGTCAATATTTCTTACTCTNCCATATCCCGCACACTCAATATCTTCAGTNGATTCCCCATTTACCATAACTGGGCATGCTCTGATGATTGTATCAACTTCTTCGGGAGGAGGTCTATATTNCAGATTTCCTCGGTATAATCCAAACTCTTCTTTGACTCTTTCAACCTCATCGTCTGTGGGTTTGTATGCGTCAACATTCAATTCTCTACGTATCATGTCGCCNATTAGCACAGCTAGNGCCTGAGCCGTCCCTCCTGCTGCTCTTATGGGCCCTGCAAAGTGTATCGATAGAAACTGTGAGCCATCTAAATTTGGAAGCAATCTCACTTCACTAATGCCCTCCAGAGGAGCAACGAGCNCTGCCTCGGTAAGTATAGCCAACCCGACTCTTAAGCCAACATCTATGCTTTTGCGTAAATCATGACCATTTTCTCTGAATCTTTTTGCGACTAACGTTGCCATTTTAATGGAGGTAGTTTCTCGGTCGAACTCTGCTAGCAATTTCCTGATATCTTCTGCAACTTCTGCTCCTTCCAAGTGCTCAATTAGTAGTTTTTCTGTTCTGCTTGCTAGGTCTGAAGCTCTTGGTATTTCAACATCTAGAGAGTGGTCTAAACCTTTTGATCTTGCGACTTCNGCNATCCTGTACGCCTCATCAGTACGTTCGCTCATCCAATCTTCATAGGAATTAATCTCCTTTTCCAGACGCTGTATGTCAAGGCCCAAAAGTGGACTGTGGACATCTCTAGCACCTTTCTGAATCACGGCAACCTATTGTCCCTCCTAGTCGGTGGCTCATAAGGGCTACCACTAGAACCTCCTTNGTAAGGGAAGGTTCATCCGCCTTGGACCTGTGGCTTTACACATGTCGGTTCCTCCACTACTACGCAATGACCCCCGGTGGGCACGTCTGGTTGATTTGGTCAGAGAACTAGCCTTTCTTGACGGAGGAAACGACGAGGCATTCACATTAGCAAGTGGGAGAACATCTCGCTGGTTTTTCGACATGAAACCAGTCATGATGCACCCAGAAGCAGGGAGAATCGTTGGTCAATTAATGAATATGCGGTGCGATGAGATAGGTGCAGATTTCGTTGGTGGTCTCGAATTAGGCGCAGTCCCCTTGGCAGCGCTAGTAATTGCNACAGATTTTACGTCAAATCGCTTAGGTTTCATGGTAAGAAAACAATCGAAGGGGAGGGGTGGTAGAAAAACCAACAACCCTCCTGGAATTGAAGGNTCATCTATCGCTAAGGGCGGCCGAGTAATTATTCTAGAGGACGTTACTACGACTGGAGGTTCCGCAATTCAAGCAGTCAAGAGGATTGAACAAGAAACAGAATGTAAAGTCGTAGCAGTGATCAGTATTTTGGATAGGGAAGAAGGCGGCAAAGAAGCCTTTGAAGAATCTGGAATAGTGTTTGAGAGTCTTCTCGTACGATCTGATATCTCGGGTGAATAAATTGAGATTGAGTCCGAATGAGGCTGCATTAGATGGCCCTACAGCGACTGACCCAACAGCACCAGAAGGCCTAGTGTTTCATTATGCTGACAATGCTAGACCGCTGGCAACACCTTGGCAAGTCGCAATCGAAAGGGCGAAAATGGTTCGTAAGTGTAAACTGCCAAAAGGTCCAATTCTAGATCCTGCATGTGGCAGTGGTATACAGCTTGCAGCATACTGTTCGATACTTAACANAAGAGGAATCGGAATAGAATTAGACGAANTCACAGGGAGAGCGGCCAATGCGAACTTGAAACGAATTTATGACNACGGTTTTGGTAAATCTTTGATTGACTCTGAGATAATTATCGGTGATGGGACAAAGAATCGTGGCGACACAATGTATTCAATGCTACATTTAGACCCAGCCCGGCCGAGAAATTCCCGTACTCACAGCTTGGATGAAATGGCACCAAAATTGCAAGAAATTTTTGCAGCATGGAAGGGTTGCTTAATCTCAGGTGAAAAAGGGCCAGGGATTCTTCTAGATCTCTCGCCNAGGCTTCAAACCTCACAGCGCAAGGAGGTAGAATCAATCGTAGAAGATTTCTGGCCTAATATTGGGAAAACATGGGTGTGGACAAGCAGGGGCAAAGGCAGAGTTGATCGCCTATCGTTATGGCTTGGACAGTTATCTAGCCNAGGAGNCTCNAGAAGGTTTGTCAGAATTCCACCAGAACCAAAGAACAAACCTCTGGTAGTCGAGGGTGATTACGAGGAGATTTCAGAACACCGTCGGCCTCCCAGGAGAGGAGAATACGTGAGTATTTTGGATGCTGCCTTAGTCGAATCTGGCTTAGCCAATAATTATCTGGAAAAAGTCTTA
>PBGS01000010.1 GCA_002720115.1 Methanobacteriota archaeon | reverse complement strand
GTCATTGGTGGGTGTCAATAATTGCTCGTTGGATGTATCCGATTCTTTCAAAGGCTGACAAAGAAGTAGCAATGAAAGATTGTGTCGGTTGTATTTCTGGGAGAAAATTGCCACTTCCCGAACCATTGACTAATCAAATAGAGTGGTTTAATTCCTTACTTGGGCAGATAGACTGGTCTCTACTCGCAACTAGGAACTCCATAGAGTCAAGTTCCATACCTGGTCTTCAACACTTCACCGATTCTGTCGCTAAACTGGCTAAAGAATTGGGGGCCGAATTCGGAGAATCATTTTTTGAGATTTTGCAAAATCTCGCAGCAAACACGCAGATACCATCACGACGAGGAAATGATACAAACCTCAGAATCCTTAGTCCAAGTCAGGCGCATGGCACCAGGTCAGAGATCTTAATCCTCAATAGATTCAATTCTGAAACATGGTCAATGAAAACCCAACCAATCCCCTGGTTAGACGAAAAATCAAGATTGAGACTAGGAATTAATCGTCCTGATAGCGAATTGAGGAAAGGAAGGCACTACCTGCGTAATCTACTTGATAGTTCAAAAATAGTAGTAATTTTGGACTCAAGTCTTCAAGATGGAGTAGAACTCTCTGGGCCTTTGGAGGAATGGATTACGACAGCCAATTTACGTCCTGAGGAATATGATTTTGAAAGGGCGCCACCATTTATCGACCCAGATGATTGGAACCCTAAAACACCGAACCGTGCATGGGTTTGGCAGTCTATACAAGACCATGGATTGAGGTTAGTACACAAGGTGAGTTCTATGGAAATGATTGCTGCGGGTGTAAGGACACACAATAGCGGTATATTGCCAAGAGACGACGCACAAAGGTCAGGTTTAGCGTTAATCGAGGGAAGAGAGATCTGTAGCATGCCTCTCAGCAAAGACACTATCCTTGAAGCTGCAAAATTGGAAATATTACCCGACCAATATCAACGAAGAGTAAAAATTTCAGATTACGATAATGGTGAAACATTCCCGTTCACGGAATCAGGCAAACTGGTTAGAACAAATGATTTCAAGATAACTCCGAACCGCAATCATCTTCCAAATGCTAGAAACTCGTCGCAGTGGCCTCATTTAGGAGAGGTCAAAGAAAAAAAGAAAATACTTGGGATTGACCCACGCCCCATAGTACCTCCTTCAACAAACATAGATTCGCTGGATGATAGAGTTGGACTGGGCACTGTAAATCTCGCTTTGCCCAGAATCTGGTCCCAAAGCCGCTTGCAGGCATGGTTATTTTGTCCAAGGTCCGCTTGGTATGAAAGGCATTTGAAACTAGGGAGAGAGGACAATGTGCCTGAAGACTTGGCGGCCAATGCTAGAGGTAACATAATCCACTTTGTTGAAGAAGCAGTGCTGCGGGCTCATGGATTGGAGAAAGGGATAATCCCAGAAAACCCAAAAAATCTTGTTAATGGAAAATTAGATGGGTTCGAAACTGCTTGGCAAGCGGCTCTTGAAACACTCTCAGAAAAGGCCCCGTGGATGAAACGGGCAGATGGTGTTGCAGCCCACAGATGCAGAGATTTGGTGGGTGTATCTCCATCTGATTGGACCTCTTGGTTAGAGGGCGATGAACATATTCCCATTGGTGGGAGGCTAGGTCGTATGATTGAATCAGACTTTTCTCTTGTTGATTGCGCACCTTTAGCAAGCGAATGGGAAATAAATTCCAAAAAACAACCTTATGTCATCATTGATTTACCCTCTTCTGCAGAGCAAAAAGAAGGAGTAAATAGTTTCAAATTTACAGGATTCGTTGACAAAATTGATTCTGTGATTGTTGACTATGAATATGATAATAATTCGGAAACAATTCCACTTGATGTCGATTTGGGCAGCGAAATTCCTGTTAGTAAATTAGTAATAATCCGAGACATAAAATCTGTCGATGGACCAAAAGATGANGGCAGNGATAACCGTCACATGAAAGGTCTTTTTGACGAGGTTCAATTAGCTCTNTACGCAAGAGCATGGGAAGTTTGTAATCCCGGTCATAGGGTNATAGGGGTAGGCGTAACCCAGGTCGGTATCGATACGCAACAATGGGTAGAATTGGATCCTGAGTTTGTGCACCTCCTNAGTGNNAGTNAAATCGGCATTATAACTCAANATTTAGCAAATCAGTACAGGCGNCCAGGGGAGAAACTTCCTGCGAAGTCAAACCCATTTAGGGCTTGGATGCGCGAGAGGATTACTACTGCGCTGCGAGTGATTGAGAATGCGAAAGCTGGCAAAATCCCTTGNAATTGTTCAACAATTGANTCATGTCGAAGTATAAANAGAGGTGGTCGTTNATGGAATTGAACCACTCACAGAAACTTGGTCTTGATATCGATCGCCACATCGCCTTAGACGCTGGAGCAGGGACCGGTAAAACCACAGTCATGGCTCATCGTTATGTGCAGCATATCTTATCTAATAATCAAAGAGCAACGCGATTATTGCCGTCTGCTCCTCGAGTTCCAGTAAAAGGAATGGGTGCGATACGGTGTCCTGCTATAGAGAGAACTTCCATCAAGAATTGGCAAGGTTTGTTACCCACAGAAACCGTTGCAATCACCTTTACAAGAAAAGCAGCAGCAGAGCTCAAAGGTCGTATTAGAAGTCTAATTTCATGTTTACGAGCAGTGCCTCCTTCACCGGGAGACAAGAACGGAGTTCACGACACGAGAATCTCAGACCAAGGTGACGTGGAAATGTTACTCTCCCTAATGGAGGATGCACCAATCTCAACAATTGATTCGTTTCTGTCCTCAATAGTGTCTCCATGGATTGGACTAGTCTCTGACAAACCTGCGAAAGAACAGGTTGAGGAGGAGGCTAGCGTTGTTCTCCGAGAGAAGGCAATAAGAACCGCGTGGAGGTTACAAAAAGGAATTGATGGAGTTGAGGTCGGAATGACTGGAGATATTGAGTCATTTTTAGAGGCTAGAGACAGGCTATCAGTAAGGTTGGGTGGTCAAAAAGCGTCTTCTGTTGTAATTAGGGGTTTGATGAAGAGATCTCTATTTGTCGAAGAGGCCGCAAATTCGCTTGGAAATAGAGGTCAGAATATNCGTGTCGAAGACCTCGATCACCTTTTCTTAAACCCCACCAAGGATATTATTGACNATTGGTATATTGAATTNCGTAAATTGATAGAAGATTGGGTATCGAATTGGCTTGACGGCGGTGGTCATTTCATCTTAGGTGCCGATGACANATACGGGATGACTCGCTTCAGGTATGTACAGTATCTGTGCCAGCTAAATTCAGATGACAAAAAATTNAGGTTGCAGTGGGTATGGTTNGTGTCTCAAGCCATTGCATCTGCGGACCATTTGGACAAAATAAATTGTAGACCATTGTCTAGAGCAACCCCTCCTAAATCCAAAGGATGGCCNTCGGGAATATTATCAAAAACAGCAAACAAGGCNATGTCTGCGGCAATCAAACAAACAATTTCTGACAANGCAGAAGANATCTCAATACAAATTAGGCATATGATGAACAANTCAAGGGCGTTGCTTCTGAGAAANATAGGTCGAGCATCATTTCTTCTCAATCCTTGTATTTCCGGGCCAGTACCAATTGAAGGACAGTATGCTCATCCNCCTAGGCTTGGGGTNANGCTTCCCGAACTACCTCCTGGACGTGCAATGCAGTTGGAAACAGAGTTAGAAGTTGAGGTTGTACAAGATTTATTCACTGTTAATCGTGGAGTACAAGAAATTCTCACAAGGCTAAAATCTCTAGAAGGAGTTTCAGATTATGATGACATGCATCGTTATGCTGAGGACCTGTTACTTGCACGATGTCCAGCGATTTGCAGGCGATGGTATCCAANAAGCGTGATATCTGCCCTAGATGAATTAGGCGATGAACCATGGTTGGACCATCATTTGNCTAAAGCCATACATGCCAGTAGTGGCAATGCAGAAGTACAAGAAGACTTGATGAGACGTATTAGCNTTTTAAGGGAGATAAGNAGAGCATACAGGGCATTCATTATTGATGAATATCAAGATACAAACCCACAACACTTCCGATTACTCGCTCGGTTGTGGGGTAGGCGTCATTTAGAGTCTGATGAGGTTAGGCCGCCAGCAGGAGAATGGGATCCAACGATTTGCATAGTTGGTGACATGAAGCAATCAATCTACAGATTCAGACAAGCAGAGCTTTCAGTCATGAGGAAAGCGGTTAGTTTGGTACGTTCAATTAATGCTGAAGAGAGGGCTATGGAGAACAGATTAGATGATTTGAGGAAACCAAACTTCGCAAGAGATCCACGTCCCATTCCAGGAAAAGGNGATGAAAGCACTGGNTTCATTCAATCTAGCCTTATGGTTTCTGAGGACTCAAAACGAGAAAAATGGATATCATTTGAGAAAGATGACGATGGTAAGGCAGTAGGTCAAGAAACGCTTTTGAAACGAAATCAGGGNCATATTGAGATGAGAACGAATCACAGATCATTACCGAGGTTAATCAACACCCTAAATCATATT
Source organism: Methanobacteriota archaeon (assembly GCA_002720115.1). Taxonomy (GTDB): domain Archaea; phylum Thermoplasmatota; class Poseidoniia; order Poseidoniales; family Poseidoniaceae; genus MGIIa-K1. The sequence continues at coordinate 58,435 of PBGS01000010.1, read as the reverse complement.
TTCCAGGACACTTTTTCCCAACGCCACCAGACACTACCTGGNCCNTGGCATGCAGAAGCTCAGGACTTAATTTCTAACCNCCCTTCAGAAATCGANGCAAAAATCGAATGGATATTGCCNACAAAATCAGATTCAAGGCATATACCTCAAGACCTATTAAAACCAATAAATCCATTTGACAATAATGAATCTAGTAGTAGGGAGTTAGGNAATCAATTACTTGCGAAGCGTTTGGTTTCCCTACTTAGTGGACAAGATACTAAGGTAAGAGATTCCAAAAATGGAAAATGGACTAANATATCCAAACCAAATCATAAGATTCTGCCAGAGGATATTCTTATTCTTGTTTCCTCAAGAAGTCGAATTCCAGACCTGCTTAACGTTCTAGAGGAACATGGAATTCCTGCTACTGCTGATAAGCAAGGGACACTTCTAGAGAGACCTGCAATACAGCCTTTGATGTCATTGTTATGGCTTGCCTGCTCGCCAAGTGATAAGGCTGCTGCATTAGCTGTTGGCCAATCTTGTTTGGCAGGACTTGATGATAGCACTCTGCATGATTATCTGTCNAAAAGTACCGGNAATCAAATATCTGGTTTAACAGATATTATGCCGACTAAAGAGTTGAAATCCTTGTTCGCTCAGATTGATTACTTAGTTGCTAACGATGATGTTCGTGGAGCACTTGAGACCGTTGTTGATCACTCAGACTTACTCAGAACATTCCCAAGAGAAGGAGATAGAAAAGATATCAACAATTGGCTTGCTTTATTTGAGAAAATAATGGACAGAGTCNGGGGTGATGCAGCACTTGCCCAATCTAGGCTCAAGGAGCTAGCAGATTTAGGTAATGATGGACCCAAAAGCGATTCAGATGCAGACGNCGGTGCGGTGAAAATAATGACAATCCACAGCTCAAAAGGACTCGAGGCACCNGTTGTAGTACTGCATGATATATTCAANATTGGTTCGAGGGATACTGGATTTTCTGCCAAGGAGAACGTCCTAGTCACNCCCGANATGATCGCTGGAAGAATTCATCCTTGGCGGGGCTTGGCGAANCCAGAAAGCGGACTCTGGTCTTTAGCATCAATGCTGGAATATGGCCAAGGAATGGCAGAAAGACGCAGGCAGTTTTACGTTGCATTGACTAGGGCAAAGCACCGGATTATTCTNGTCGGCGCTCCACAAAGTGGAGTCAATTTGACATCTGACGGATATTTAGAATTAAGGCGTGGTAATTCTCAACCAAATATGGGTTACATGTTATTGGATGGACTCGCACACTCTTCCATATTGGCTGGAAACGAAGGCTGTGTTTGGTCAAAAGACGGTCTAGACCAAACAGGAAAAACCTTGCNCATAGACCCTGGAATTTTGGCTAAAAGCAGTTTCTTACCTCAAGATTGTGTTGAGGAGATTTTAATTTTCGATACTCCTTCCTGTTTCGATTCTATTCCGATTCAATCCCCACTACAGAAATGGAAGAAACGGCTCAATACATTAGCCAGTTCAAAACCGGTTCTAGNAGAGAAAAAAATCCGAAATCTAGTACATGAAATAAGCCTNCCTTCACACTCCTTAGACTCTGCATGGCGTTGCAGGAGGAGTCATTGGCTTACNGCGAAGATGAACTGGCGTTCTGAACCAATTAGCATTATACCAATGAAATACGAAGAAGATTTTTGGCCATCACCTGCTGAGTTTGGTTCACTTTTCCATCGATTACTGGAGATTGGTTTGCCAAACCCTTCTTCAGGATGTNGCGANCTNGAACCATCATGGACAGAAAAACAACCAAACCGAATTCTAGAACAAAATGCATTTGATGAAGTATTAGCGCAAGCATCTTTCACAGACGACCAGATGACAAAGAGAGTGCGTACGCGATTACATCAGCTTGCTAAACTAGTAGATGGTGGCGTCCTCGGCAATTTATCCAAAGGTGGATTGCATGACGGGATGTATGTTGAAGGTTTGCGTACAGAATTGCCATTTAATTTCTTGATGAAATCAAATCCTAGTCTCGTTCGGAACGTTTGGTCTCCNCAAGGGGAAATTCCGACCTCAAGAGTTAACGAAGTTCATACAACCTTTGACGGAAGAGCGGATTTAGTATTAGCCCTGAGGGATAAAGAGGGTAATGGATGGTTACAAGTCGTAGATGCTAAAACTAAGGGATGTTTATCAGGGTTTAATTCAAAATCTGCAGATGACGGGCATCCACTGCAAATAGTTCTGGATGAGAAATCCCCACACCCTCAAACAGATGCAGAAAGGGAGATNATAGAGACTCACAGGTTACAACTTGCATTATACTGTCTAGCATTGGAAGAAAATGAATTGAAGAAGCCAAAGGAGAATAGGCGTCGAATTATGCCACCTGCTATATTGGTAGCCGCCTCAGGCAGAATGATTAGGATGAGTGATAAAGAATACACAAAAGCAAAATCAGATTTAGTCGAATTAGTATCTTGGATGGGGTATATTTCAGCTGTTCAGCAGGGGTACTCGCCCCCAGAATGTTCAAATCCAGAGTCTTGCAGGGTTTGCAATCTATTTTCTTAGCTCATTTTCGCAAACGGTTAAATCGCGACCTGTCCGAAAAGTACCAGTGTACCTGGAAATTCCTCTTTTGCTGCCACTTGATGAACCTCGACGTTTTCAAATCCTGCTTCAAGCATCGCATCCTCCCACTGTTTGATTGACATTGTAGTCATATTTACGCCAACATGTTTAGGCCACGTTAAAGACTCTTCATGTTCGAGATAATGATCCACTCCAGCGATTAACGTACCCCCCTTCTCTAACCATTCGTCATGGATAATGGATATCATCTCAGAGGGATTATCCAAATAGTATAGAAATTCCATTGTATGGACCAAATCAAACTTTCTTTCTGGTTTCCAGTTTGGTAGCAATCCATGTGTATATTTCAATGACGAATCCTTTTGCAATGCTTTTCTTATCATCTCTTCTGATCCATCAACTCCCTCGCTGTGACTTGCTCCTAATCGCTTGAGCATTCGAGTAACCCATCCGTTGCCACATCCTAAGTCAATTGCTGAAAAACCCTCTTTTACTCTGGGCATAGCTATATCCAGCATCGCTTTTACCGAGGCTGCATGTCCTCTTTCCATCCCTTCGTCCTTACCTAAAATCGCCCATTCTGAAAAAACGTCTGTAGCCGATTTTTCCGCCATGCTTTTCTCCACAACAAAGCGCTCAATAAATCGTGCGTAGTTATCGAAAGTAACATGTTCTGTGTTTGCTTCCCCAGTTTATGCAAATCAGTATGCAAAGCATTGATGAAGTTCTGTACCCTAAAATCGAGGCACATACAACAGGGTTTCTGAAGGTGTCAGATTTGCATACAATCGCTTGGGAGCGAAGCGGAAATCCTGACGGAATTCCGGTTATCGTAATCCATGGGGGGCCAGGGGGGGGTAGTCAACCTGCATATCGTAGGTACTTCGATCCTGAAAAGTTCAACATAATTCAGTTTGATCAACGGGGTTGTGGCAAATCGACTCCCTATGCTGAATTAGATGAAAATAATACACAGGCATCAGTCAGCGATATGGAGGCTCTGAGGCAATATTTTGGAATCGATAGTTGGCACGTATTTGGCGGTTCCTGGGGCTCTACACTATCGCTTATTTACGCTCAGCATCATCCTGAATGTGTACTAAGCCTTACTCTTCGCGGTATTTTTATGTGCAGAAAAAGCGAACTACATTGGTTTTATCAAGATGGGGCAAGCCATGTCTTCCCTGAAGCTTTTGAACCATACAGGGAGCATATACCAACGGAAGAACAAGATGACTTAATCAAAGCTTATTATTCAAGATTAACTTCTGATGATGTAAATGTTAGAAGAGCTGCTGCAAGGGAATGGACTCGTTGGGAGATGGCTACAAGCCGTTTATTCCCCGACCCTGAATATCTGGATAAAGCTGAGGATCTAGACTTCGCAGTTGCATTCGCAAGAATCGAATGTCATTATTTCATTAACGCTATTTTTGTTGATGAGGCATATATCTTGAAAAATACCAAAATTATTGCGAACATACCCACAACAATTGTCCAGGGCAGGTATGACATGGTGTGTCCGGCAAGAAGTGCTTGGCAGTTGCACAAAGCGTTACCGCTCAGTAAATTGGTTATTGTTGCTGACGCCGGGCATTCGATGGGAGAGGTTAGCATCGCTAGAGAGTTGGTATCAGCAACCGATAAAATTCTGCAATCAAAATAACGTAATTTCAGGTTACGATGAAGCGTCGGCTTGATATGTAGGACCAATGTGGGTATAGTGTAAGGCGTAGCCTTAGGTGAGAGAAATGTCCGAGGCAGGAACCATCACTCCAGAAACACAAATCAAAGAACTCACAGAGAAACTCGAGGAAGAGACTGACCGCTTGCTCAAGCTTTATGCGGCCTATGAGCAACAAGAGGCTGAATTGAGAGATACAAAGGCAGAAGTTGAAGTCTTGGAGAAAGAAATCGTCGAGCGTGAAATCGAAAAAGAAAGCCTTGAAGCGCTTCTAACCGAAAAAGATGCTAGAATCAGAGATCTAGAAATGAAGGCAAGCAAGTCAAGTAAACAGGTTGAACATCTTGAACCAGAACTACAGAAAATGGAAGAAAAATTCACCCGTGAGAAAGACCGTTTGGGTAAGGTATTCTCAATCGCTGAAGAGTTGGATAACGATTTGCGCCTCGCTGTTGTGGAACTACAGACTCGAGACGAGTGGTACATGTCGCACATGTCCCTATTCGAGGATTTAAACAAGGCAATCCAGCGTAGATATGAGATGATTGAAGCGGCAGCCGAAGCGGAACGACAGTCTCAACACATGGGTAGAGCAATCACAGAAAGAATGGAAGAAATGGTAGAAGCTCGTGCAGCAGAGATGACTCTTGAAGAGGCCTCGGAGATAGAAACCGTTGAGACCGAATCTACTGAATCGCCCGAAGATGCAGCAGAGGTAGAGGCTTCTGAAGAAGAGGAATGGAAGTGGTCAGAACAAGTTCTAGTCGGTGTCATGCAGAAAAATGGAATCACTGATAGAGACGCCTTCATTGAGTTCGCAAAGTCATATGACATGGACGGCAATAATTACCTCAAAGGCTCGGAGCTAGGTGCAGCAGCAGTTGACTTTGTTGCAAAGGATAAACCAGAAGAGACCGCCACTGTTGAAGAGGCCGCTGAAGAAGCGACTACAGCAGAGGAAGAATCGTCAGAAACTGAAGACAAAGAGCCAGAAGTCATCTGGAGAAATTCTAGCGATTCACAGGAATCTCAGTAGGTGATTAAATTGGCTTTATTGGCCAGAGGTGGATTTCTACCGGTAATTACTCCCACTCTTATGGGGACAGGTTTCATTTTCGTTGGATGGTTTGTCGATCCTCTCTACGGATTAGCACCAGGATTAGGCGTGTTAATGCTAATGTTAGCTGCTTTCTTTGCCAACTTTTGGCGGGACCCAGACCGCCCGATACCTAGAGATGAAGGAATCATAGTCTCTCCTGCCGATGGCCACGTTATGTTTGCAAAGAGGGAGCGAGCTACTGGTCGCAGACCTTCTCAAGAAGAAATGGAAAATGCTGAGAATGACGAGCACACAGGAACTTGGCACCCTGAGCCGTGTGAAGATATCCTTTCATTTTCTACAGAACAAAGATTTGAAGCAGTTCCTGATGGAGAGGAAGCAGAAACCGATGTTTGGCGTATTGCAGTATTCATGTCGCCTCTTGATGTTCATGTAAATCGAGCACCTGTTGCTGGGAAAATAACAAGAATGGAACACAGAACTGGGAAAGGGATGAAGAGAGGGCCATTTTTGCCTGCTTTCCGAAAAGAAAGCGAATACAATGAAAGGGTGAGAACTCTCTTTGAAAGAGAAGATGGATTAATCGTTGAAGTAATGCAGATTTCTGGGGCGCTTGCCCGCACTATTGTTCCGTGGACATCTGAGGGGGACGAATTGCGTCGTGGCCAAAGATTTGGNATGATAAGACTAGGTAGCCGAGTCGATGTAAGAGTACCTGCAGCCAAATTCAATCCGTGTGTAATTAGTGCAGAAGATGGCGATGAATCTTATCCGAAAGGTGAGTTTGTCAAAGCCGGTTCTACAATTCTTTACAGAGGGGTTTGATGTCTAAGAGGAGAGAACTATTGCCTTTTTTTGTGATGCTCTTTGCATTACTTCCCTATGGTTATTATTTTGCAGGGTCAATAGTGTACAACGGGGTTACCTACACAAACACCGATTGTTGGGGGAATTTCGACCAAAATAATCCTGAGCAGTTTGCACCTCTCAGAAGTGAAGTTCCCCTGAATGAATCACAGAATAGTGAAAATATTTCAGAGGACATAATGATAGGATTGTCACAATACTGGTGGCCAGGTTANGAGTCAGCAACAATAGNTGTTGAAGATGAAGATATTTATCTNTCAGCATGGTATCTGAAACAAAATGAATCTATGCCATGGGTAATTTTTGTTCATGGCATTAGAGGTTGTAAGGCGGATGGCGCCTTGCTAATTCCTTCTGGCATGTTGGCTAATGCAGGATTCAACGTCATAGTATTCGATTTAAGAGATCACGGCGAATCATCAATAGATGATAACCGAGTTTCAGGCGGACAGGATGAATGGGTTGACGTTATTGCGGTTTTTGATTGGCTGATTGAAGAGCAGGGGGCAGAACCAGACAAAATCGGCCTTTATGGTAACTCGATGGGAGCTGGTACCGTTGCGATAGCGTTCACATTTGACGACAGAATGCAAGCAGTTTGGTTAGAATCGGGCTATTCAGACATGGGGGATATTGTAGTAGAGGAGTTAGAATTCCAAGGCTATCCGACATTTTTGGGTGGTGCAGGCATATTTGCTGGTAAGATTATCGCAAAACAAAATCTGATCGAACACTACCCCATAGACGCCGCAACCGAAATAGGAGACAGGCACATGTACGTAGTCCATGGAAATCAAGACAAAAGAGTAAGAGTTCACCACGGAGATAAGATGTGTAATGAGGCACTGGAACACGGTGATGCTGACAAAATTACATGCTGGTTTGAGGATTCTGTGATTAGGTATGATGTGGGAGAAGGCATGGAAAGCGATGAACATCAGACCTTGATGTTAACCAAAACCAGTGAATACGAAACTAGAATTGTTGACTTTTTCACAATCTCACTGATGTGAGCACATTCAAACACGCGAAGCGGGACGGATATACATGGCGAATGGGAAATTAACCATGATTGGAAGCTCGGACAAACGTCCGGCTAGGATCCATGATTTGGTTAAAGCGCCAGCAAACACCCCGTGGGCCCTTGAAAAGAAGCACTCGTGGGATGCAAGAGACCCTGCAACAGTTTACTACACTCCAGAAACACTTGCAGATGGCACTCCTACAACTGCATTAACAGTAATTCTAAGGACGAAGGGTTGCCATTGGTGGTGGTCCAGTGGGTGCACATTTTGTGGGTACTTCAATGATACAAGAGATGATGTTACAAGTCAAGACTTACATTCACAATGGGAAAAATCACTTGCAAGGTTCGAAGATTTCGACAGCATGGGCATGGTGAAAGTTTACACCTCCGGCAGTCTTCTTGAAGACAGAGAAATACCTCTTGACTTTCAAGAAAGAGTTCTCAAAGATTGCCACGAAATGGGTAAAGAGTTAGTTGTAGAGAGTAGGACAGAGCAATTATCAGTGAAAAAATTGGAGTGGGCGACTAAAATAAATCCAAAATTTTCAGTAGCCATCGGCTTGGAAGCTTATGACGACGAAGTGCTGAGATTTCACATCAATAAAGGATTTACAACAAGAAGCTGGGATAGAGCGGTTGAAAATCTGTCTAAGTTTGGTCTTCGGATAAAGACATATTTGATGTTCAAACCACCATTCATGAGTGAGGGGGATGCTCTTAGACATGGTGCAAAATGGATTAGAGACGTCGCCCAAAAAAGTGACGAGATAAGTGTAAATCCTATGAATATTCAAAGAAGCACAGTTATCGACAGATTGTTCAGAGCTAACGAATATCGTCCTCCATGGCTTTGGTCTCTAGTACAATTGATTCACGATGTTCATTATGACATACATCCTACGAATTCCGGGAATGGTGCTTCAGACCAAGTAAGTAGACTAATCATTCATCCGACAGCAGGGGGCAAGGTAAGGGGCGCCCACAACTGCGGAACCTGTGATGAAGAGGTTGTTGCAGCGATTGAAAGGTACTCAGTAAGTGGGGATATTCACGAATTGGATGGATTGGATTGTACTTGCAAAAAGGTGTGGAAAGCCGAAATTGAACTTGACCAAAAGTTCCCAATTCCGTTAGGGACAGGAAAGAATCGTCGTGGTGATGCGCTTGTGCATCTTCGTTCGCCTTAAGAGAAAGGGTGGTCAATGTTTATCACTGTACCACATTTCGCATGAATGACCCCTACGGGGTCAAGGTGATTATATGACAAATAGCACTATATTGCCCGATGTATCTGAAGGAGTAGCAGAACCATCTGCTTCCAGAGTAATTTTGGTCCTGATGAGCGTTGGTTTGGTTGGCCTTATTGCTTTGTTTAGCAATATCTTCGGATGGGATAATGTCCCAGTGATTGGAGAAATCGTACCGTTTATGGATAATTTGGGTGGTTCTGGAATCTGGTACTACCTTATTGGAATCCTCGTCGGTTGCGGAATGATTGTTGCGAATTTGGTCGGAGGAGTCCTTTCGGACTAAGGAGGAGTAACCATGTCGGAAGCTTTCACAACCTCTGCAGTTCTAGTAACCTCAATTTTACTTTTTACATATTATGTACAGAGAGGTTTTGGCGGAATGAGTACTCCTCTCCGCCAATTTGGCATGTTTTTGCTGACAAAAGCCGCAGGTCCTGCCGCTGACTTATTTCAAGAAAGAGAGGGCAGCGGTGCGAAAACATGGATGCAAACAGGTGTATTTTGGCTAATTTTAGCGGCGATAGGAGGATTTCTTGCAGCATGGCACAAGTACGATCCTGCAGCCTTGGATTCCTTGGCTAACGTCGGTTGGTCTTACGATGATGGTAGCGCCCTTGCTTACTTCAATGAGGTTGCAATGTCAACAGCAATTTTTGCGATTCTAATCGGTGGTGTATTAGTTGCTCACACTCGTACAACTGGTGCCAAGTTAGCCAGTGAGGCGAACGCATCGATGATAGCGATGGCATGGACTGCACAAGTTTTGGTTGGGCTTGTATTGTGCGTTCTAAATCACTGGGAATGGGTTGTTTATGGAGAAGCTGAAGCGGCTTTGTATGGCTTAATCTCAGGTTTGCTAGTCCTGAGCTTAATGGTGAACTCATTGATAACTTTGGGTAGTAGAGGTAACTCACCAATATCAGTCCCTTCTTGGTTCCTGATTTTAGGATTATTCTCGCTGCTATTCAGTAGATTTGCGAATGCTCTTGGAGAAACGCTAGGATGGACTGGGACCGTTTGGGTTGCAGATATTATAGCATCAGGCTGGGTTCCCCTTGCACTCATGTTCGGAGTAGGGTATCACGTGTTATCTCACGTGACGGGTCAGCCAATATGGTCCGGTAGCCTTACCAAAGCATCCATGTTCCTCTTATTCGTAACAGTTCCACCATTTTTCCTTTCAGAAGCAGGTCATGCAGACAATTTCGCTCAGTCAATAGGTGCAATTCTTGTCACTGTAGGGCTTATGCCAATAATGGCTGGTTCAGCAAATATGCTGGCTACAATTCGGGGGAATGCAAGCGCTGTAGTCGATAGCCCAGGGGCAACAGCAGCAGCCGGTGCTGCAATATTATTGCCAATTTTTGCTCTTCTTGGCTACTTTACCGGGCTGAATGTAATGGTTGGTGACGGGAGCCTTGCGGGTGTTGCTGCTACAGTTAACTCATCGTATCTGTATGTTATAGGTGGTCTATTCGCTTTGTCTGCACTCTTCCACTCATACCCTTTGGCTGCTGGAAAGTCCTTGACAGGTTCTGCCGGAGCAGCAACATGGATGGTTATTGCTGGCGGCCTTCTTTCGACAATACTGTTCTTGATGGGAGAGTGGTCGGAAAAGTCTCTAATCGATGCAGAGGTAGAAGATTTATCCACTATTTCCGGGTTTGCTTTGACGGGTGCATTCGCATTCTATGGTGTTGTAATTGGATTTATTCTTGCAGGAAACACTGCTGTGAAGACATTACTATTCGGTAACGTCAAAAACTCCGACGCTGGAATGGTCAGTGACATTTCAACCTACAATATGGTAGAAGGGACTACCACGATTAGGTCCTTATTTGGCCGCGGGGTTGGAATAGATACGATACTGGTTATTGGAGAGTCAGAAGAGGAAGGTTCAACAGGTTCTACAATTATTGACGTGTCATCAGATCTACACAACGACGAGGTTGATGAATTCCCAGAAACGTTTGACGAGGATTTGGTTAGGTTGACAGAGTGGCTTTGTGGCAGGGGAACGACTACAGCACAATTCTTTTCTTGGGCCGACGTTGATAATTCAGGGGAAATCGATATGTTCGAGTTTGCAAACGCACTAAGAGTCGCAGATATTGCAGATCTTCCACCTTGGGACATTGAAGAATTGGTAAAACTAATGGATATAAACTCGGATGGACGAATTAATCTTCCTGAATTAGATATTGCTTTGCTTAATATTCGTAACACCTTAGGTATTGAGTTCATACCATACGAAGAGGAATCTACAGATTCCGAAGGTGAAGTGACCGAAGAATCCGTAGTTGAGGATTCTGCGGAAGAAGTGGCAGAAGAAGAGACCGAAGAAGTGGCAGAAGAAGAGACCGAAGAAGTGGTAGAAGAAGATTCAGATAACACTCTCTCTGATGCTGAACTCAAAAAGAGAGAAGAAATAGAGCGAGTAAAAGCAAACGCCTCGAAGATAGACTTCGATGTTTTAGGTACTGCAAAGTCTAGCGATAAGGATGACCTTCAAGCAATGAAGGGAGTGGGTCCATTTATTGAAGAGAAGTTGAACGCTCTAGGAATCTACACCTATGAGCAGATTTCTAAGATGAACAGCGAACTCGAAGATACGGTTAACCTAGCAATAGAGTTCTTCCCTGGAAGAGTTAAGCGTGACCAGTGGGTTGCACAAGCTAAGGCCCTACTTGATGGAGAGGACAAGCTTGGCGATAAGGCTCCAAACAAGTCCGATCTTAAGAAGATGAAGAAGGCAGAGTTGGTTGAACTTGCAGAATCCATGAATTTGGCAACTGACGGCACCAAGGCTGACCTGATTGAGAGAATCACTCAGGCGTGATGCAATGCGAATTGGTTTGGTAGGCAAACCGAACGTAGGCAAATCTACGTATTTCAGTGCTGCGACCTTGGCGAAGGTAGATATTGCAAATTATCCATTTTGTACTATTGATGCAAACGTTGGAGTCGCCTTCCTTGCATCGCCTGAGCCTTGTCCATGCAAAGAATTGCGCAAAAGGTTAGAAGATGATGGTAGATTGGAGCCAGTTTCTGAAAACGACCCTAGAAAAGGGAGTATATGTGAGCCCAGAACTGGAACCTGTATAGGCTATGTTCGACTTGTTCCGACGTTTCTTGTAGATGTAGCGGGACTTGTACCTGGTGCCGCAGAAGGACGAGGCAGGGGAAACGCATTCTTGTCGGATCTAGCAAATTGTGATGCATTGATACAGGTCGTAGACGCGGCCGGTCTAACTGATATTGAAGGTAATCCAATTGCCGCGCTAGAGGATGTTGAATCGGCATTGGTAGAGGAGACCTCATTTTTAACTCAAGAATTGGATTCGTGGATTTATGGTATCCTTGACGACGGTTGGGCTCGCGGTTCTCGCAGGGTTCAAGCAGAAGGCGAAAAGGGATTGAGCAATTTTTTACATGAAAGGTTTACAGGCCTTGGTGCCACTATATCTCACGTTCTTCAAGCGCTTGACGGGTTTAGAAGTCAGTGGGGTAGCCTCGATACTCCGTGGACGTGGTCTGAGGAAAGAGTCAGGTCTCTGGCATATCATCTCAGGTGTAAATTATTTCCAATACATATCGCAGCAAATAAGGCAGATTCTGCTAAAGGAACTCCTTGGCAATCTATCGAATCNAACGGAATCGTCCAGCCAACAATGGCTGATATGGAATTGGCCTTAAGGAGGGCAGATTCGGCCAATCTTGTTTCTTACTCTCCTGGTAGTGATACGTTCAATATAATTGATGAATCCAAATTGAGCCCTGCACAATTAAGCGCATTGTTTGGGATGAAAAGTAAGTTATTAGATGCAGGGGGTACAGGTGTTGCAGAGCTTTTGACAAAAGTATTGTTTGACGCACTAGATCATGTTGTAGTGTATCCCGTGGCCGACGAAAATGGTTGGAAAGACGGGGATGGGCACGTACTTCCAGATGCATTTGTAGTACCAAATAAAATTGAAGCGAAAGCCCTTGCATACAAGGTGCACAGTGACTTGGGAGACGGCTTTATCAAAGGCGTTGATGGAAGAAGTCGTAGAGTANTTGGTGCAGATTATGAATGCGAAAATAATGACGTAATCAAGATTCACGCTAGGTTATGACGAGAACACTCGATATGCCTTTAATGGCCTTTAGGTCTTTCATAGTCTGGAGTTAGTCTTGACATTACAGCCATGTGCTTTGATGAAAAGAATAACATGTAAACAGGAACAATTAGCGTGAATACAGCAAGAAGAATTAGCGTGTACAAGCCCCAAGGCTCAACCTCATTCAAGAACACAATCCATGCTGTCCACAGAACTGTAAGCCACATCAGAGGAGACCACCGTCTAGCGAGAGCGGAAAATCTTGCATTAGCAGTAGAGTTGCTGTAAAGAGAGGCAACTTCCTCTTCACTAACGAGGCCTTTTTCCACACCACATCTTACACAAACTTGCGCTCTTGGTCCGTTTCCGTGAATGAATTGTTCCCGGGGATAGACACTGAAGCACAGTCGACAAGTCGGCATTGAACATCCCACAGATAATCTACACTTCAAGCATGCGCTATCCTACGTAAGAATTCAGCAATGACTTCTATCCCACCGCTGGAACCGATTGATTCAGGATGGAATTGAATTCCATACGTGTTGCCATCTCTAATCTCCATAGGTAAGGTTCCAGTCTCGTCACTAGACGTGATCTTCAGGTTCCCAGATCCACTCAAGACTAGAGAATTGTACCGAGTCATTACGTGTTTACCCTCTGTGAGCAGCCCTTCCCCATTAGCAATAATCGTGGAAGGAACACCGTGCACCGGGCCCAGTGGGCTTTCTATCAATTCCATGCCCCTTGTTAACCCAATTGCTTGATGCCCCAAACAAATACCAAGCACATTTGTGNCTAATTGAGCAGCATGCATGGATAGTGGTGATATTTCTGGTCTACCTGGCCCGGGACCTATTACTATCGCATCGTGTTTGAATTCAACAATTTCTCCACGGCCATCGAACACTTCAACTTCGCAGCCNAGGTCCTTTAGCGCATGGATTATATTCTGTGAAAATGAATCTAGGTTGTCAATGAATGCAAGTTTAAGTTTAAAATTTTCATTGGTCTTGAATTTCTCCTGTTCAAGGTAAAGTGGGTATGTTCCTAACTCGCCCCTAATCATTGGTGACGTATCAGGGTTAAGCCAGCCACACGCCCTTCTTAGAGCGGCTGCTTTCCAGATTGCCTCAGCAACCTCTGAGTCTGGATTACTCTCAATTGTTATCCCTCCACCCGCTACAACTTTACCATGCCATCCTTTGATTGTACGCCTAGCTTCAAGTGTTCGAATCATAATATTCCAGGTCGAATCTCCAGTATGTGGGTCAATCCAACCCATAGAACCGGTCCAGAAAGATCTCGGNCGCTGCTCTAACTCATCAATTGCAGCACAGACTACTGTTTTTGGGCAACCGGTAATACTGCCCCCTGGAAATAGTGCCTGCAAGGCGTCTATACCGTCTTTATTATCATCAAGAATGCCTGTAACTTGAGAAACTAAGTGTTGGACATTTGCATAGGCTTCAACGTCGAATCGCGACTGAAGAACGCTCCCAGGCTTCGATACAATTCCCAAATCATTTCGTTCGAGATCAACAAGCATCCTATGCTCCGCCCTTTCTTTTTGGTCATGGACCAAATCTCTTCTCAGAAGGGTTTCTTGGTCATAATCGGAACCTCTTGGTCTAGTTCCCTTAATCGGTGCTGTCATCACTTTGCCATTCCTTGTTTCGAGTAAAATTTCAGGAGATGAAGACGCTAATGCAAGCCCGATGTCTGCAACTTCTAGAAATCCACTAAATGGCGCTGGATTGTTGACCGATAGCCGATGGAAAATAACCGCAGGGTTTTCTCCAAGTGGACCTTCCCAAGTCCTNCCAAAATTAAGTTGGTACAATTCACCTGCAGTAATTGCCTTCTTGATGTCCTTTACCACTTCTGCATGTTCTTTGTCAGTATGGGATGAAACCTCTCCATCCATTTTCACTGGATTAGGGAGTTCGGGAAGGTGCACCTCCGATTCATCCCACTCTTCCACTAGCCACAGTATGGCGAGAATCTCTCCTTCTACAGGAGGGTGCTGTAAACATATGGGTTGCGTCCATTGAACTAGGTCGTAAGACAGCGCTCCTGCCCAAACGCAGCCANGCGTCGTATGGAACTTTAAAGAACGCAAAACACCTTCTAGTGTTTTCGAATTTAGAAGGTGGGTGAGTCTCCATTTCCCGTCAATTAATTCCTGTATACAGGCCTCAATTGGGGCATTATCATTACTGATAATTGTCTCTCCGTTCAGCGGAGAATGTTTTACCTGAGGTCTTAAATTGGGCTGCGTGATTAACAATCTTTTCTTCATTCCTACCGCAAACATGCTCTTCCTAGCAAGATGTGATTTTGGACCACCAGACAGGAGAAGGATTCTATCCTGTCCTTGGGAGGATAGTAATTTTTCAATCACCGCCAATCATCTCCAAGCGCAGCAATACAGGTGCGCTGCAACTTATCCGTACCGTCACCAATGTCAATGCCATCTAAAATTGTTAATCTAGCAGCCCCCATTCCTGTACCTAGTAGTACGATTTCTTTAGCCCGGGCGACAAGCCTTTCGTTTAGTCTCCCCTCACTGATGATGAACCCAGCCTCTTCAATAAGCGGCCTACAGACATCGAAAGTTACGGAATCTACTCGCCCGGATTCGGGATTACTTATCCATACTACACCATCCTCATCTAGAACTATTGGCATGACTCTGTCACCATCGACAATGCAGAAATCATGAACAAGTAAAGCTACATCTGCTCCCTTTGAAAAGGCATCCGAAGTAATCTTTCGGTAAGCATCCCAGTCACCATGTTTTGTTCCAGCGACTTTCCTTGTCCATCGAGGTGCAGGGACTGTAACCCCTTCTGCATCCATGTGAATTTCTTGGTAGAATGGTTTTGAACTAAATTGTACGCCACTGTGATCTATCTGGATTTTCACAAGTCCNTCAAGGTTANNTGGTAAATCTATTTTTGGAATTGGAATTCCTAATTTATTTGCGTGTCTTGATAGTCTTTNTAGATGAAAATCAAGATGAAATAAGCGACCGTTTCTTGCTCTAACGGTAGTGAAAACTGCGCTCTTTGGGCCTTCTATCATAAAATCACAACAGGTCATCTAAGAAGGATGTGTCAATTTCATCTTGCCGTGTCTGCTGTCTTACCGGTTGGGTCTGTGGTGGCTGCTGGACCCAACGTTGAGGTTGAGGTGAAACTGGCTGATTTGGTTGCTGTATTCTCTGGGCAGCAGCAAAAATATCATCTTGTTGGGCGGGTTTTATTGCCGGGGGAGGTGCGACCGGAGGTGCTACCTGTCCTCCAAATGTCCCTGTATCATCCCATCCGGACCTGGCTTCAATNCCCCATGTGGCTTCCTGTAATTCCCACTCTCTATTTCTAGCNGGCTTCTTACCTCTTCCTCTCAAAACTAAGACTAGGAGGAGAAGNGAAATTAGAATCATTCCTGCGATAATCATGTTGTCTGTTGTTAGTAGTTCACCAAGGTCAGTAGTTGAATCCTTTTCAGAATCTTCTTTGTCATTGCTATCTGAAGACCCTATTGGACCAATTTCTTGTGACTCAATCAATTTTCTATCATAAATGTCATCCTTGGCAGCAACCCCAACCCACCATGAGGTATCATTAGACAAATCTTCGAATAATTCTGNGGTAATTAGGAACGAATTTGAAGCACTTGTTGACCCAACATTCGTTGCCTGGGCGACATTTGTAAACTCCGAGTCAGATATGTGTATGATGTAACCTCTGACACTAGGATCTGTTGTATGGTCCCATGATACTAGAATAGAATCGTCTATCCACTGCAAACTAACTCCATTAATATCGGGCAGATACGCTCCAGCATCGTCAACACCATCATTAATCGCAATAGCTGTAGACGTTATNAAATTGTCAAGGTGTGCATTTCCTGACCAATCTACTGGCACCACAGCCACTGTCACTGGGGTATTGGGTACAACCAAGGTNTCGAATACCAATATATNGATNGTCAATGGTAATGTGGGGGCTCTGCTTAACTGAGCAATAGGTGTTTTAACAGTACCACTTTGGCCCACAGAAGTGAATGTGAATGCTGCAGCATACACATCATAGTATGCTACATCGCTATCCTGTGATAATTCAAATTCTAACAGCACCGCAGTTCCGTCATCACTAGGCCTGTCGTAGAGATTGAGTCCAGTTAGTCTGTCTGGAGGTGTTGTATCTGCCAGATTATCTACAGGGGTGGCGGTGGCTGTGTACAAGCTGTCCANGTGAACGTTTCCTTTGATATCGTGAACAGTAACTGCGACATAAAGTTGAATTTCAGGCATAATTTGCTTTGGTAGAGAACTATCTAGGGAGTTTCCTCCATAGAGGGCAGTGTTGAGTGTTAATTCAATAGGACTTTTTTCCGTATCTATCCACTGTTTATCCATCACAATGCAGCCACAGATTCCTGGTTCAGTACCAGCTACTTCCCAAAAGTTGCTTAGATCGTTCAGTGGATATTCTGAGGCCCATATAACATAATAATCAAAATCATCCACATTAGATGGCTCCCAAGATATGTCAATTGCAGTACCATCGTCGTTAGGATGGTCCCATGCATTTAACTCTGTGATTCTGTCCGGTTCTGTGGTACCATCAATGTTGTTAACAAATGGTGTAACCTCGATGACNGTTACATCCCCTGTATCCCCGTTNAGCCATTTGTCAAACGCAACTGCTCCAATCCAGTATGTTTGTCCGTCGACCAGTGGTTCCTCACCAATAGAATCAATGATAGTAGTGTTAGTTTCACAATCTGGTACTATTGTTGCAACTTCAAATCCATCAACATTTGTCGGTTGGAATGAACCGCCTTCAATATCGACAGGTAACATGTACACAGCAACGTAAGCGCAATCTGTAGCAACCGAATTATCCCATCCGATTTGCACTCTTCCACCATCATCGTTTGGTACATCTTCTGCCCAAATACCAGTTAGTTTCGGTGGAGGAACACCATCGTCAATTCCTCCAGTTGGTACAATCGGTCCAATTACCGTTGCATTGACAAGGTCCTCTTGACCTGCTAAATCNACGCAAGTGAACGCTAACCAGTGCGGCTTACCTGCTTCTAAATTCAAAGTACTAGCATTACCAATTTGTGGAACAAATTCGCTATGTACTTCCATTCCTAGAGCATTCGTGATCGCTGATGTAGAGGCGTAAACTCTAGTGCTCGCAAGATCTAATGCTTCACAACGAGACCATTCAGCGAAGACGTCTCCATCTACTGCTACTACATTCCCTCCGGATATTGCAGTAGCCCAGTTTGGTGGGGCAGGGACTTCGTCACTAGGAGTCGCAGGCCCGAATTGAGCGGAAGGGGTTCCAAATCTACCATCATTGTACTCAACAACAACAACCGCCCAATATTCGACGCCGTTTTGCAAGGATTGTCCATCGATGGTAGAAATTTCTGTTTGCAATCTGGAATGGAGACTTACTGAAGCGTCTGGTGCNCGCGGTTGTAAGTCAGCAGCCGTGGGTTGAGATTGCCATGGTCCTTCGTTAAGATAAACAACATATCTAGCAAAATCATCATCGTGCACTAAAGTCCAGTTAGCCATCAATGTTTGACCACCATCATCCGGCCTATCCCATAGGGATAATCCTTGNACGGGAGTTTCAGTTCTAAACCAGTCGTAGCTTAATTTAACCCACATGCTTCCGTTGGAAGGAGAAGTCACAGCCAGCGTAACCAATCTTGTGCCGTTCAGAAGAACTCCATTATCGACAGTATATTGCATACTCGTGATAAATGTTGGATCGTTTGAAAGATTAACAGTAGAATTCCACTCGAGTTCGACTAGTTTTGCCCAGGTTGCAGCGCCATCGACAGGTGATGAGAATGTCAATGGAGCAGTCTGCATTGGTATTCCGTGTGAGCCGGGACTACCATCGCTTGTAAGAGTAACAGGGTTCAAAGAATCTACCACAGAAAATTGCATTCCAGGATGTGTGTATTCTGTTATGTCTTGGAACTGCAGCTGGAAGCCAACCGACAACGGATCTGCTCTGCGCATAGACATCGATGGTATTTCATCACCAGAGTTTAGATCCCACATTCGGAGACCATCACTAGTTGATACCGTAACGTAGGAATTGCTGATTACGCTTCCACCGGTAGACTCGAATGCTGCATACCTTCCGTATATTTGTCCGGCATTGTTTCCGAGTTGAATAACGCTGGCTCCATTCTCACCTACCGCTATCAAATAAGATCCATCAGATCTCATTTTGTAGATGGGCCAGTCTTGCATAGTGAATACATTTGAACCAGTCAGGAAATCTCCGGTTGTTCTATCCCAATGAACAAGAGGTCCGATGTCTGTAGCAATGTGAACTCCGGAAGCGTCAGCGGTTACTGCGGTTACTGTATTCGATGGTAGCTGGTCGAACTGGTGTAGTTCTATCNCTGTCTTATTGCTAGTTTCAAACTGAGTGATTCCCGGTCTATCAGTTCCTTTTCCGTCATGTGAAATGAATAGACTGTNTTGNGTTGTAGTTACTCCTGTCGAGTCTGTTGTTGTTGTTGTGGTTCCAAGCAGTCCCCACGTTGATGTTCCCATCAGTCCGTCAGCCTTTCCGTAGTTTGTGATAGTAGAGGTCGAATATTCATACTGTGAAANTCCGTTNGGTGTCGCCATCCAGATGTCGCCATCGAATTCAGTGATGTCCTGTACAAAAGAAATCGGTAAACCATCAAGGGCTGTCCAAGCAGTTTCCCATTTATCATCAGATGCATTCCACCTAGCAACACCATTGTTGGTGGCTACGTATATCATTTCATTTGTGACTGCTCCAGCATTGTTGGTCTCGGTCATGGTTAGGAATGCATTGATATTATTCGATGGTAGACCTGCAAGTAATCTTCCCGCTGTGTAGGAATTTGTGGTCGTATTGAAAATTTGAATCCCTGCAGATGAAGCACCAGAACCTTGCAATCCGATGAATAGGTCATCGCCTATGACTTTCAAGCCATCTTGGAAGTTGTGAATTCCGGTCGGNAGTGGCTGAAGAGTACCAGTTATGGTATCCAACAGCCTAAGCCCACGATTATTGCTAGCAAGATACANATCAGTGCCGACTATTTCGATGTCCGTTACAGCCGTATTTGCCGGTATTGTCCATCCTTTTTGCCATTCAACTGAACCATTTGGTAGTTTGACACCNTGTAGAACCCCCGAACCGGTACTTTGCCATGANGAGGATGCTACCCAAACATGCGTTTGATTNCCCGAAATTGATGTAATTTGACCACTAACAAGATTGGGAAGAGCATGAATNGTGTTTTGTCCNGTTTGTCCAATTGTGTCTACGTGTGAGTAACCAGATGTTCCACCAGCTTGTCCTATTAGCCACTGTGTGCCTAACCAGTCAACTGAGGATACAGGCGAGCCTGTGGATACAATTCCGGCAGTTCCAACATTNGCACCATTAGCAGATAGTATGGCCATNCCTCCGCCAATCAGGTTGTCTCCTTCGGTTCCAATGTCATAACCAATCACTAATTTTCCTGCTGCAAATTGCATTGCACCCCACCANACGGGGTCAGTTGGTATGTTGTGNGATGATGAGGTCAAACTTGTGAGCCATTGGTCATTAGTGTAATCATATCTTGAAATTGGTTCTGAGTCATCATGATATCCAACGTACAAGATGTTGTTAGCACCATCACATGCGACTGCAGCAGCATTTCCATCATCAAGCCTAGTGGCTGTAGTAAAAGCAGGTTCAATGGTTCCGTTCGCAAGGTCGAATCTAGCAACTCCACCGTTGTTAGATGTCATGGTAACGTGAAATAGTCCTCCACACATCTCCATACCAATTGGATAACCATTCGGAATCCCATTTGAACCACCATCCCAAGTATTCCACGTTCCACTAGAATCTAGGTGCAGAATTTCACCGTCTATTCCTCCGAAGCCTTGATTTCTGGCAGTTCCAACAACCAGATCTGTTCCGTTAGTCCATAACTCATACACTGTGTCGTCGGCAGAATTTGGTAAACCGTTTCCTGGCGTCCATTCAGATAACCACTGGTTNGAGGACTCGTCATAACGAGCAACACCATCTTCTGTAGCGAATAAAGTGACGCCATCAAATTCTANAATTTCTCTTATTGGGAATTCTAAATCATCCCATTCACCAATTTTTGTTCCATTGGCGTAATATGCCTCAAGTTTTTCATCGCCCCAAGAAATCCATTCTATACCATTAGATGAGATGTGGGAAGTTACTCGATTNACTGCTCCNCTAGGTAATANNTCGGCCTGCCAAGAGTCTGTAGTTAGGTTGTATAGGGCAATTCCACCACTACCTTGAGTGTTCCACCACTGACCGCTTGCAACCGAAACGTAGAGGACATCCCCAATAATCTCCATCCCATAGACGTCTCCGCCGTTTTGGTTCAGTTGGGCGCCCGCATCAAGGGTTGGTTTTGTTGTGAAATTTACAATATCGATTCTGTATACGCTGTCAGAGGAGTATTGCTGATGGTAGTACATAGTGTCCCCATAAATCGCCAAATCGTATGGATCACCGCTTCCTATGTACAGGCTTCCGGTTTTTTCGATATCAGCCTCTTCAGCGCCTGTTGAGACATTGATAAGTTGGAATCCGTCAGCCCCTCCTATCCAAATTAATCCTGGCCTAATATCTGCTATCAGGCCTGTCAATTCTTCATTACCTCCATCTAGAACGTTATTTTCTGTCCAAGTAGGCAGCCAATCGTTGTTGATGATGTCATATCTTGCTACTCCAATACCGTTAAGGCCAACATATGCTATATTGTCAATGACCTCAATTAATGCNTTATCAGTGTCTTCGCCAGCTTCCCATACATCGTAAACGGAAAGGGTGCTTTTGTCGATAAGACCCACTCCACCGTTGAATGTACCACCAAATATTGTAGAGCCATTGATGCCAACGGATCTAACTCCCCAATTCGGCATACCATCTTGTGCATTTACGCAGTCGTTTATTGAAAGACTTGAGATTGAATATTCGCAGACTCCGATATTAGTTCCAGCGTAAACAAGGCCTCCACCCGAATTTGGGTCGAGTGCAAAATCAAAGAATTGGGATGGTTGTAAATTCCAATTATTTCCCCCGCTGAGGGCCGACGCTGTGTTACCATTCCAGTAAATTGCTCCGTCTGCAGTNCCAATGAATAAACCAGATTTTGCTGAGTTTGCTTCTAGGGCGAAAACTTGGTTGGANGGAAGAATTTCGGTAGAGCCAGTATTTTGACGGTCGGGTTTGACTGTCAAGGGTATCAGGATTTCACCTGTTGCTAGATCTTTTCTAGCTACACCGTAGCCTGGTAAGCCAATGTGCAAGACCTGACTATTAGTTCCAAGGATTGCCACAGGAGCGAAATCAACATCGTTGATACCGGTTGAAACCCATGAGCCTAGGAATGTGTTATTTTCGATTATGTATCTGTTTAGTCCGTTGTTAGTTGTTCCTATGTACGCAACTCCGTTGTGGATGGCTACGCCACTTGGGCTATCTGAGTCAATATCGGAATTTGCTTCATTCAACGAGATCACTGGATTGGATGATGTTCTGTTGAAAACCGAGGCGCCATCATCAGGATGGATTGCGACAACCCAGTCTCCCTCCACATCTAAACCCGAAACATCATCGGATTGTAGTCCGTCAGAACTATCCCAAGTGTCGATTACATTACCAAAGGTGTCGATAATATGTACTCCACTGCCCATCGTACCTACCAAGACATTGCTGCCGTCATTTACTATTTGCGAAATGTCATCGCCTACAAAAATGGACGATAACCATCTTGATTGACCAATTGAGTATCTATCTAGATAATTTTCACTTCCCACATAAACTACCCCGCTGAATTGCATAGCATCTTCCATATTGCCTGAACTTGGACTACTTCCAATCACGAAATCACCGGTGTACGTTGGCGATTTACCCGGCTCCAGCATAGCTAAAACTGCACTGCCGTCAGTAACCAAGATAGTCTCATTGGTAGGGCTTCTAGAACCCATGTTTGGCCAATGTAGGATATTTGTTCCATCGTTGATTAGGCCTAGGTCTGAGAGTGGTATTGTGGAAGAAAAAGTACCTGAATTGGTGTTGTATATGTGGACTGAATCAGAGGTCAGAATTTGAATTTCATTGTTGACAACCGTTATTCCAGGAACAGCATTAGAGGACAGCCAATTTCCGTCATTCCAAGTGGCCAGCCAAAAGTTGCTGCTGATATCTCTNCTAGCAATACCTGCGTCGAAAGACGATATTAGAAGTTGATTTCCTGCTATGGCGAAGTCACTAATGTAATCGGAGTGTAGGTTGTTGGCAGTCGACCACGGAGATAATGCGGACATGGATGAAACATCCCAGCGTCCAACCCCTCCATCAAGTAAAGAAACGTAAATAATTCCGTTGTGTTCAAATTTAGTCCATGGCGTTCCAGTTGGCCAACTACTTGTTGAACTCGCTTGTTCTANGGTCCAGCCTGTTCCAGCAGTGTTTAGTTTGAAGACCCCGGAATCGCTGAAAGCTAACAGATCACCACTACCTAGGACATGTGCGAGTTTCCATTCACCTCCGGACGGTTCTGCGGGTAAGTCCGGGTTACTTGCCGTGCTTGTTAGATTGATTGAGTGCATGAATCCCTGATCGGTGGTTATCAGCATTCGATTGTTTGGTAAATCAACCTCTAAGTCTAGAATATAATCTTCTCCATCGCTGTTTTCTATTTCAAACAAATCGATTGTACTTGGCGACGATTGTGCATCCAAGACAACAACATATGTTCCAATTGCAACATACATTCGCCCGTCGATGGGATGAACTGCGTAGTCTTGTATGTATAATTCGACAGGTTGCAGAGATGTGAAAGGGTCTGCAGGGGCAAGCGCTTCCAAAATAAATTCGGTAATCTCAGAGCCGGAGGGCATTGTGACTGTTGCACCAACATCTGCATTGGGGCTTAAGCGCCCTTGATGCGGATTGTTGGAATCAAATCCAAAACTCTGCCCAAGCCATCCATTCCCTCTCCAGTCGAACAAAACTTGCCCTGTATCCGGGGACATAAGTAACGGTTGTTGAATAGCAACTCCATCTGACCCATCTACTCTGATATCCATTGAAACATTGCCTAAAATTGCACCCGGGGCAAACTCGAGAACCCAATCTGCGCTTGCCTGCGTACCATTGATCGTGTCAGCACCAGTCGCATTTAGAAGGACCCATCCAGTATCTTCTGCCCCATCCATAGGCCAAATCACATTGTTAGGTCCTTCATGTGCATTAACCGATGGAGAATACAGAATAGGACCCAGCGACGCTAGTAGCATTACGNCCACAAGCATCACTGCTTTGTCCTTAGATTTGACAGGGCCTACGGCCCTGCTATGTCTGTCCATGTATCATCATGCAAATTCTATGGTATATGAAGCGAATGCTTGGATGTTTTCAAAAAACATCCCAAATCATTCCCGTGTACAAAATTCCATTGTTAATGTGGCTTTCAGCGCGTAACTTCCGCACAAAGGTCAAACCTGATACCTCTCCGAGAGTGTTTCGGGGAGCAAAATATGGACAACGATTGGCGTGAAAGAACCATGAAAAAAGAGGCTCTTGATTATCACGAAGCGACGCCAAAGGGTAAAATCAAGGTGGTACCAACAAAGCCCCACTCAACCTCTCATGAGTTGTCTCTCGCNTATTCCCCCGGGGTTGCATATCCTTGCTTAGAAATTGCAGAAAATCCTGATGACGCTTATCGCTATACCTCAAAAGGGAATTTAGTCGCAGTNATATCAAATGGTACTGCTGTTTTAGGTCTGGGTAACATTGGGGCTCTTGCCTCAAAACCGGTCATGGAGGGGAAAGGCCTCCTCCTCAAGACCTTCGCTGACATAGACGTCTTCGATATTCAGGTAGATTCGGAAGATCCAGAAGAATTTATCAAGACAGTTTGTAACATAGCTCCAACCTTTGGTGGCATAAATCTAGAGGACATAAAAGCCCCAGAATGTTTTGAAATTGAAAGAAGAATCGCAGAAGCTACAGACATTCCTGTGATGCACGATGACCAACATGGAACCGCCATAATTTCGGGAGCCGCCTTGATTAATTCTGCTGAATTNCAGAGCAAAGATTTGTCCAAAATCAAAGTGGTAGTTGCTGGAGCGGGTGCNTCTGCTATAGCCTGTGCTAACCACTATGTTGCANTGGGNGTTAAGCGTTCTAATATTGTGATGTGCGACTCGAATGGAATTATGACAAAAGAACGATTAGAAAATGGGGAATTGAATGAATTCAAAGCTCCATACGCAGTTGATGGCGCAGGCGGTAGTTTGGCTGACGCTTTGGTTGATGCAGATGTGCTGTTAGGATTATCCCGTGGTGGTTTAGTGACAGGAGAAATGGTGGCAAAAATGGCAGACAAACCAATTATTTTTGCTTTAGCCAATCCAACTCCAGAAATCATGCCGGATGAAGTTTTGAAGGTAAGGAATGACGCAATAATAGCAACCGGTCGTTCAGATTTTCCAAATCAAGTAAACAATGTTCTTGGTTTCCCATACATTTTCCGCGGCGCTCTTGACGTGCGTGCTAGAGACATTACACAGGGCATGAAAATGGCTGCCACAAAAGCACTTGCTGCCTTAGCGAAAGAACCGGTTCCAGACTATATAGCACATGCTTATTCAGGAGAAGAGATGCAGTATGGTCCGCAGTATATTATACCAAAGCCATTTGATAGGCGAGTATTGATTTGGGAGGCTGCCGATGTTGCGGAAGCAGCAGTCAATGAGGGGGTTGCCGCAATCAAACCAGAAGATTTCGACAAGCAGTCCTACAAGGAGTCACTTGAGGCTAGACTTGGAATGTCTTATTCGGTNATGAGAGGAGTATTCAATCAAGTAAAGGGCAAGAAGAAGAAAATCGTATTCCCTGAAGGAGATCACGAAAAAGTCATCAGGGCTGCGGCTCAATGTGTCGAACAAGAAATCTGCAAACCGATTCTTTTAGGCAATGTAAATAGTATCAAAGAGAAAATGAACGACCTAAATCTTGAATTTGAGTGTGAAATTACTAATCCTAGGTATGACGAAAGGCGAATTGGTAACTATGACCAAAAGCTATTGGAAAATCGAAGCCGAAAAGGAATGACTATTGTTGATGCCCANAGACTATTGAAAAGTAGACCATACTTTGCGGCTCAGATGGTCGAGCAAGGAGACGCTGATGGATTCTTGGGAGGTATTAGCAGGAACTATGCCGATGTTCTCCGTCCATGTCTGGAAGTCATAGGAAGCGATGCCGATAGTCATTGTGCGATCGGTTGTTACATGATGGTAGTAAAAGGCCGGTTGATATTTTTGGGAGATGCAACGGTTAACGTCTATCCCGATAGCAAAACATTAGCTGACATAGCAGTNCAAACTGCGAAGGTTNCNCGAAGGTTTGGCCTTGATCCCAAAGTGGCAATGTTGTCATTTTCTAATTTCGGTAGTAGCCGTGCTCAACGTTCTGAAAGAATCGAGGAGGCTATCGAAATGGCTCTGGAAATGGATCAAAATTTGAAAATTGACGGTCCGATGCAGGCAGNTACTGCACTTGATGCTGAAATCCAATCAGAATANCCATTCATGTCATTTGACGGGCCAGCCAACGTCTTAATTTGCCCGAATTTGGCGTCTGCGAATATTGCATACAAACTACTTGAAAAATTAGGAGATGCTGAAATGACAGGTCCAATTTTGGATGGTCTTGATAGNCCAGTACAACTTTTGGCAAGAGCAGATGGCGTTAGGCATATAGTGAACATGGCCGCAATTTGCGCCCTTGATGCAATACGTCAAGAATCATATTGGACTAGTCTCTGATTTGTACGACTTCTCCCTCAGAATTTAGCCCCCAAGTCGGCCTTTTTGGNCGCCAAAACGCTCCGGTAACAAATCCAGCACATAAGCCACCAAAGAGTAGGTTGGCCCAGCCATCAACGGCATANGATGAAAATCCACGNAGAACAGGAATNGTNAAACTTGGAATAATTCCGAGTATTGATGTCCAGAATAATTCACTGCGTATGTTTGAAGAAAGATTTGCGTTGTCTGGAACCTTTGGGACTTCTCCATANCTTTTGGGTGAAACAACTAACCTGAATCCCACTTTTGGAAGAGGGCGATTCCCGGGGGTGGTAACTTGTGCGAAAATCCCCTCTTTTGTGGGATGAGCTGATTGTGAAACTCTATGTCCGGACATTGGCCCTATCATCTCACCAGTNCTNGGNCTACCGTCCAAAGATGCACCTCGGTGATTTCCTGTGGCTTCATCAGCAAGGAGTTCTGTCCAGCCACAAGGTAATTTTATTTCAGACTCTGCAGCTTTCCATTCAGATTGTGTTGGCCTTCTAACCTCTTCATCAAAATGGTCCTGCAAACTGGAGCAGACGTGAGCAATTTCGTCATTGGTAATCATATCTTTAATTTCGTCGGAATCGTCATTTTCACCGATGATTTCGGCATATTGCTTTCTAGTAATCGGTGACTCAAGAATCAGAAAACTTGGAAGACTAACNCTGTGTCTTGGCCTTTCGCTAGCATAAACCCAAGCTCCTTTATTTGTTCCAATGTATATTTCCGTCGCATCGATTTCGATGAAACGAAGACCAAATGGCCCTTCAACGGCTTTCATTGTCACACCTTCAGTGTTGCTTCCATTGCTCGATACCATTCCATTCCAGCTGCATGGTCTTCGATCTGTGAAAACTGTGGGTAAGGGGAAATTGAACGTACATATCCAAATGCAGCTAGGTCAACAAGATGAGGGGCATCTCCTCCAAAGAACTGTTTATCTCCAAACTCTCCAGTAAATTCACTAAGCAGGTCGTGCCATAATTTCTTAGGAGTTCTNCCGTCTTTTTTTACTCTCTTTTTTGCGATAATGCCCCACATTACTGGGAAGCCTGCCCAGGCATACAATCTTTTAGAGAAGAAACCGAAATTTTCCAATTTTGAAACTCGAGTTGTAGTTTTCAATGCCGATCCAAGACTTCCGTAAAGTATTGGGATTGTAGCTTTTGACATATGCAAATCAATCCACTCCATCCATTTGTCTCTGCGTTCCTCGTCGTCAGCCGCCCACAATTTCCCCTCATTTAGTTCGGCATCGATGTGTTTCATAATNGGGGTAGAATCAACATGAACGTTTTGTTCACTATCCACCCATACCGGCACCTTGCCCCAATCTGGAGCGCTAGGCAGGGTTTTCTTTTGTTTCAGTGGGTTAACTTGGACTCTTTCATGTGGAATATCAAGGTGTTCGAGTAACCCTCTTACCTTCCAACAAAACGGACACGTGTATAGCATGTGTAACTGTCCCGCACTCGCCATGGACAGACGGAATGGGCACTCCTTCATGATTCATCCGTATCTCTGGTTCCTTCTGGCCTCCAGCCCGGTTTCCAAAAATTCAGGTCATCCAACCATCGAGAAAAATCTTCATCGGTGCAGTTCAGTAGCCTGAAAGCCCTCATGTTCAGTCCCTCCAGAAGAGAATCTTCCATTACCCCATCTCGATTTGCGTCAATCCATTCTCCAGCCATTTGCCTAATCTGCCGGCGTGCTTCTTCAGGAGCGTCAAAATTTCTTTCACAGGTCTCTTGTAAATCAGAAAGCCAAGACCGTGTGTCTCTTCTTATCACATCTGGAATCACTCGGGCTTTCGGCTTTTTTCGAAATGGCCACCAACCCATGTTGGCCGGTCGAGGTTTATGTCAATAGTCTTGGGGTTGAACTGATTGGCATACGCATGGGCCGGATAGTAATTCACCTCCATGGAAAGACATCGAATTTGAATATGAGTGGATTGATTGATGATTATCTGGCGCGATTAAAATCAAAGGTCAGGATACAGAACCACAGTTCTAAATTAGGGGCTCAAGATTACTTAGACAGGTTACCGTCTTGTGTAATTGTCCTTGAAGAGGGTGGGTCAGAAATGACTTCAGAGGATTTTTCCAAACTCTTTGACGAATGGACGATTTCTAGTGCAGACACACACCTTGCTATTGGTCCTGCAAGTGGTTTTCCAAAAAATCATAAAAAAATGGCAATTTCGCTTTCAAAAATGACATTACCACATGAATTAGCGGCTGTGTTACTTGTTGAACAGTTGTACAGGGCACATGAAATTTCACGAGGTAGCTCATATCACAAGATATGACAAAAGACCAATAGCAGAACATATTACCGAGGATTCATGGAGAACTGGTGGTTCCTAATCTTAGAGTTCGCAGTTGCGATAACTCTGATTTTAATGAGTAGCCGTCAGCCGTTTCCAGGCCCTTCTAGAAGGTATGGCAGTGTCTTGTTAGTTATCGCTTTACTGCTGTTACTTGGTGAAGTTGGTGGACACAGGCCAACTGACGTTCAAGCACATCTTGTTGTTTTGCTAATTTATGGAGCAATTGGTTTAGTTAGAGGTGTTCACAATATGCTAATTTCGAGAGACGAAGTCATTGTCGCTCCTTTCGCAGGGGTACTATTTTCTGTGGCTGCTACTGCGATGATGGCAGATCAGTGGGACTCTCTTACAGAGTTTGAAGAGTATGCTGCTTTTGCAACAATCGTAGTTATTGGCGGCTGTCAAACTTGGTTGGTTTTCCGTGGCTTGTTAATCGGCAGACTACCAATGGCTTGGTCGAAAGCGGGCTTAGTTGCGCTACAGCGAGGACAGGTCTCAGGACATCATGGAGCAATCGAGTGCTTTGAAAATTCCTGGGATTTAGAAGAAGAGCACCTTAATCCAATGGCTTGGCTTGCCTTGCAGAGAATTCATGCTTTCATGGGCAACAGTGAAGAAGAATCCCATTGGAAAAAGCGGCTTGCAGAATCCGGCGGCGAAGATGCAGTCGCCGAAGAGTGGGTAAAAGCGATAGAAAAAGCTCTACTTGGCCTAGATGATGTGGGCCAGAATTAAGCAAATACACCCAATTGGGCAGTACATGACACAAAACGGGGTTTCATTTATTAGGATTCATCCATATGTTATACTATGGAGACAGTTCTTGACAAAAAAGACTGGGCGCTTTCGACCATCTGCTGGTATGCTGTATTCGTTTGGTTTGGCGCTTCTTTATTCTCTCAAAGTCTGTACATGGCCTTCAATGGAGCTCCCTATGACGCAAATATGCTTCTAGAATCTGCAGGGCCGATTGCGTGGGCCCTGATTTTTGTTGAAATTGTTGTTTGGGGCTTCTTGGCTATTGCAATAGGTGGAAAAGTGGCTAACCGAGTTCAGAATTCTAGTAACGAAACAGCATCATAGCCCTAAATAAGACCACAGGCTTGAATAAGTCTCAGTTTGAGTGAGCCGTTCGTGCAGAACGAATGGAATCCTCCACCACTTGCTGGACAACCAATGGCAGTAACTGAATTATTGGACGAGATGGCGCTCCTTGCTCTTCCCGATGGGTCGAGGGTTGTGACTATTGAGGAAGCTAGAGAACAATTACCTCTCGCCGAAAAGATATTGACATCTTTACAATCTTTACAGGACCAAGCACATGCTTTGACTGAAGAATTGGAGGTCTTGGTCGAAAAATTACCTCCATATCATGAACATGTTGTCGAGGTTGGCGATCAACTTGGAGACTTAGTAAAGGAATGGCAAGAGCTTGGTGACTCACTAGATAAGACAGGTGCTACAATAGCAGGGTTTGACCCCGGACATCTGGAGTGGCATGGCGTTGTTGATGGTTATCTGGTCCTGTATTCTTGGAGTCAAGGGGAGGAGGATATTGAGTGGTGGCATCCACTTGATACGGGTATAAACGGCCGCAGACCTCTTGTTGAAGCATGACCTCGGAGGGGCATGGTCCGAATCACAAAAGTGCATACAGGCGGTGGAGACGAAGGTGAAACTTCGCTTGTTGATGGGAGTCGTGTTTCAAAAAGTAATGCCCGCATAGAAATCGTAGGAACCTGCGATGAAGTCAACGCTTTGCTTGGAATGGTATTGATGGAAGCTAACCGTTTGCCTGACACCCATTCTGATGGTGGAACACGAATCACAGTTCGTCGCGTAAAGGATGTCTGTTCATCGGCATTAGGTAGAATGCAAAGTGAGTTATTTGACTTGGGTGCCGAATTAGCATGCCCGCCTGACCAAATTCCAGAGTATATGCAATTGATTGATCAACAAGATTCAGATAGATTGTGTGAAGAAATGGATGCATGGATTGAGGAACTGAATCCGCTTGAAAGTTTCATTCTTCCAACTGGTTCTGGACCGGTTGCTGCATTGCATCTGGCCAGAACAGTAACAAGAAGACTAGAAAGGTCGATGGTTGGAATCAAAGATGACATGCGACCATTAACCTTGCAATATGTAAATCGCCTATCTGATTGGTTATTTGTTTTAACAAGATGGACTTCGGCAAGGCTTGGTGAGGATGAAACCTTGTGGACTCCAAAGGGTAAGAGAGAGACTGGTACAGCAGATATGACGCGTCGCCAAAATGCCAACATCTAGTCAGACTTTGAAATCAAACTTCAACAGCACTCTCACTAAATAATCTCAAGACGATCACTCCTGCGATAATTAATCCAATACCAAGGATACCAGCAAGGTCTATTTTCTGATCATATAGGAAAAAAGAGACGACAGTAATTGTAGCAACTCCAACTCCTGACCATATTGCATATGCTACTCCGATCGAGATGGTGTCTAGGGTAAGTGAAAGAAAGTAAAACGCAGCACTGTAACCGACTAAGACGATTGTTGAGGGTATAGGTTTAGTGAAACCTTCGGTTGATTTGAGTGATGCAGTAGCAATAACTTCTGATATAATCGCCAAGGAGAGGTAGACCCAATCATTCATGGATATACACCTAATTTAACAAATAAATTACTCTGTTTGCTTGTAAGTCCAAACTTTTGTGGTTATGATTGCCATAACCAAGATTTTTGCAGCATCCCAGATTAGGAATGGTTCTACGCCCCATTCAAACGCTTGGGTAAAATCCACAGAGTAGGCTTCAGCAAGCCAAAGGGTTCCAAACAAGTAAACAGGAATCATTGCTGTAAACCAACAAATTAGTTGAGCCTTGAAGTCAGCCACACCTGCCGTTCTGGAGCGATCGAGCCCTTCTGCTACTAGGGCAGAGGCAAGCGGGAACGCAAGTAGATAGCCGCCGCTAGCAATCAACGCTCCTCCAGAAAATAGTGCGTCTGCGCCTTCTGCGAATACCGGAGCACCGATTGCTCCAGCAAGTAAGTANANACATCCAGATAAGAATGCATCATTCCTTTTGAGATAAACTCCGGTGGCTAAAACTGCGAAGGTTTGGAAGGTATAAGGCACAGGAGTCCATGGAACAGTAAACGCAATTTGTGCNCAAAGTGCGGTTAATCCTGCAAAGAAANCTATCGAAATCACTCTTTCCAGAGTTGTATTTTTTTCAGATGATAGAGTCAGATGCCAAGTATTGGGCTTAGACCAATCCATTCTCTCGAACATGGATATACCAGCACAAATTAGCACTTAGATATTGACCTGTTAACTTTTGAATAATATCTCTGGTTTTACTAATCCCTGCCAATCGATATCATGTGGTTATGACTAGCTGCTAATACGGATTTACTNTCTTGGTGTGTTAATTGCATCATAGCACTCTCCCAATCCAACCAGATATGTTGGAGATGTTCATGACTTAGTTTTACAGTTAGAGTATCTGTTTCCGCTATATACCAAAATACCTGTTTGTCGACTCTTCGTCCTTTGTGACGGAAATCATAAGTTGTTCTAAATTCAAAATTTTGAATGAACGATATATCGGATATTCCTGTTTCTTCTCTCAATTCCCTTGCTGCCGTGGATTTTTTATCTGTGTCCGTATCCTCTACGTGACCCTTTGGGAAGTCCCAATGCCCTTGAGGATATTGCAGTAATAGAACGGTCCCGAAATTAACCAATACCACCCCACAAGAGGTCTCCATACTTGGCCGCCACACTCACTTATTCATAGCCTCATCGCTCATATTACACCCTATACATTCAAGAAATGGACGTCCTCGCACGACGATATGTCGCCGTTGGACGGTATCCTCAGAGTTGTTGCGGATTCAGATTTAGATGGCTTAATGGCTGCAGCAATTCTCAAGGCAAGTAAACCAGAAATCGAGGTTCATTTTGCACATCCTGCNTTACTGAGAGCAGGTAGTTTAGATCATCTTATTGATAGACAAACAGCGATATGTGATTTGCCATTTCATGGAGATTGCGGCTTGTATTTAGACCACCACCTCACAAATCGACCATCCCCCGAAGAACAGGCTGAATTTGAAAAATCAGGGGGTGTTTGTCACTGGAAAGACACACCATCAGCAGCAAGGGCAGCATTTGAACTAATGAGAAATGAGTTAGATCTCTCGCATCTTGAAGAGGTGATGCCTATGGTAGACGATCTTGATTCGGGTGGTATATCACTGGAGGATTTTATCGAAGACGGTCCGATAATACGACTGTCTAGGTCCTTGTCAATTTCAAATTTAGAGCACATGATGACCGTTCTCAATCAGTTTGCATCCGGCTTATCTTTAAATGAAATTCTTGAAAGTCACAAGGGCCTCCTTGAAGAAATCAAAAAAGAGCGAGAGTTTCAANCGCGTGTCGTCAAGCAAAAAATAGTGATTATTGATAAGTTAGCNATTTGCGATTTAAGCGAGACAGATATCAGATGTAATGGATACTTGGTTACTTCAATGGCCGGAGAAAGTGCTGTTGCTTGTTGCATAATTCATGGATNTGCNGATGGGAGTATTGATGACCCTGCGCGTCCNGCCNTGGGCGCATCCTTCTATGCGAATTCATTCAGGNATGANAAAAACCCCTATGATTTGTCAATGCTTGCCACTCTGTTGGACCCAACCGGAGGAGGGCATGCCAATGCCTGCGGCTGTCGTATCCAGCCAGAGGACGAGAAAAGTAGCAATCTAGAGGTATCGGACAAGGAATACAATCTCCAGAAGTGGTTAGAATTATGGCGCGATAGAGATCAAAAAATGCGTAGATAAATTGTAAATTAAAAACAGACCATCGTAACAAATCTCTCGTCATATGGGCATGAGGGGAGTCCATACATTAATTGAAATACTATTTTTAGGGCGAAGAACTATGGAAAGCGTCACAGATCCTGAAATGCTTCAAGACAGGGCTTTCTACAAATTAGGCGAGTTCACCTACGACTACAGGAAATCTGTATTGCTGGTTGGATTATTATCGTGTTTTTTGATGTCATCGCTGATTGCTATTGGTCCAAATTGGGCTGAATCATGGGGTGTTGGTGACTTAGAATCAGTCGAAGCAGGCGGCATGCTTGAAGACGCATTCTACGGCGAGGAAGCTGATGTACAGGGTTTTACATTTCTTGTTTATCATGAGTCTCTCAACGATTCATCTGAAGAATGGCGTGATGAAGTAGTCGCTGCTCTTGAGTTTTTTGCGGAACATGATGATGTTGAAATCGATTACTCATGGGATGCTCCCGATGATAAGCGCGCCCAGTTCGTGAAAGAGACAGAAGATGGGTTCTGGGCACAAAATCGCGTGATAATAAACCTCGATAGAAAAGAAGCAAAATCGCTGTATGCTGAAAATTATGAATCTATTGAAATTGACTCGGGTTTTAACTCATGGAGGACAGGTAATATCGCTATTGATGTTACTTTCGACACGAGAATTCAGGACGACTTAATCAAGGCNGAGATAATTTCTGGACCTTTGACATTGATAATTCTTGGAATTGTGTTTGGGACACTGATTGCGGCCCTGTTGCCTCTTGGTGTTGCTGTTTTGACAGTTTTAGCTGCAATGGGAATAACAATCTGGTTGTCAAACACAACTGATGTAACTCAATATGCACTCAATATAATCACTTTGATTGGAATTGGTGTCTCTGTCGATTATTCGTTGTTCATGGTTAACAGGTTTAGAGAAGAGATGAATCGTGGAAGAGATTTAAGGACATCAACAGCAATGACAGTGGCAACCGCAGGGAAAGCAGTATTCTTTAGCGGTGTGACAGTGGCGATCGGTTTAATGGGGATGTTATTTTTCGAAAATACAGGACTCCCCAGTCTAGGTATTGGAGGGACCCTTGCCGTAACAGTAGCAATGATATTCTCGATAATCGTTTTACCCGCAGTTCTTGCAATGCTCGGTCATAGGCTGTTTGACCTCAAAATACCTTACGCGTTCAGTACAGACAATGACGATGGAGAAGGAATTTGGTCTAGAATTGCAACCACGGTTATGGACAGACCATGGGCGATATTGATTCCGACTCTGGTGATCTTATTGGGGGCAGGTCTACCATTCTTGCAAGCGGATTTTTCAATTGCGTCGCGTGATGCTTTACCTCCTGATGATGAAACAAGAATTGGTTTCGAGCACTTAGATGAGAAATGGCCTGAAGGGGCAGTTAATTCAGCAACNGTAGTGATTGATTTTGATGGAGAAGACCCCTTCTCCGAGGAAAATATTAGAACGCTAAATAAATGGATGCAAGACCAAATCGAGGACAAACGAGTCAACAAAACGTTTGGTTATGCAATGCCGTATATCGGAATGAACGATTCGGCTGCAGTGGAATTCTGGCATACTCCAAACGAAAATCTAAGTGTTGAAAACGTCACTGCGAGGGANCTTTTGAAAGCCCAATATATCGCTGAAAACCTAACATACATTCGTTTAACCCTTGAGGGTCCTATCACAGGAGAAGATAGTCGAAATTTCGTAAATGACGTCAGGAATGAGCGCTCNGATTTGCTCGATGATCTTGTTANTGGTCCAGANGGTAAATTACTGGTTGCTGGTTTCGCTGCATACAGNGAGGATGTACTTGATGCTATCAAAGAAAATCTACCGATTGCCTTAGTCTTCATTTTCACTTCTACAATAGTGCTGATATTTATTCAGGTTAAGAGTGTAATAATTCCAATCAAAGCAATAGTGATGAATATTTTATCTATATCAGCATCATTTGGTATGCTAGTATTTGTATTCCAGTGGGGTAACGGTGCCGAGTTACTGAATTTCACACCTCAACCGATAGAGGCTACTAATCCTGTGATAATGTTCTGTATTGTCTTCGGTTTGTCAATGGATTATGAGGTACTGATGTTGTCAAGGATTCACGANGAATGGGAGGTGACAGGAGACAACACGCAAGCAGTTGCAAACGGTCTGCAGAAAACGGGNAGACTAATCACTGGTGCTGCTGCGATTATGGTTGTCGTATTCATGGCATTTGGTCTATCATCTGTTGTAATACTGAAGCAGATAGGTCTAGGATTAGCGCTTGCCATATTGCTTGATGCCACCATTGTAAGAGCTTTGGTCGTACCTTCTACCATGCGCCTTATGGGTAAATGGAACTGGTGGAGCCCAAAGTGGTTGAGGGGTAAAGACAAAACAGTACTGGAAAACAACTCCAATCAATCAACAGTTAGTGACTCAGAGAATTGATTTTCGTAATTTATTGATACTTACTTATNCATTCATCGCGTCNAATTTTTCATTCTTTCTTATCAAGAATGGTATCGCCGATTTCAATTATATCAGAAAAATTACGCCTGACTCATAGCCGGTGGCTCTAAAGAGGTCGGACTAGGCGGTACACCCCGAAGGGGTGAATATGCTGCAAGAGAATAACCTGGCCGTCTGCCTCAAATCCGGTATGTTGGATAACCTCCCTCCTCGAACTCGTCAGTCTAAAGTGGCTAAAACCGCTGAATGGAATGCTTTAGACAAGCCTTGGAAATCATTGGTTTTAATCGCATTGCATGAATTTCAGGTTCCTGATCAAGAAGATGGTACGCCTTCTCCTGTGGTTAGAGGTAGAAGAGGNCCCAGAGGGAGAAGAGGAACCAGAGGCGGTTCAGGTCCATTAGAATGGCTTCCAAAAACCGAGGATGTCTTGATTTCCGACGGTTCACCGGTGGCTTACAGGTTAGCAATTTTACTTATCAGAAAGACCCTATTTCCGGACGACTGGGAAGATTCATGGGACGAAATTTTGGAAGGACTTAGAGAGACAGCATCCTCTGATGGTGTACATCCTGTTTGGTCAAAAATGGCCGAGGCCACTCCGATCCTTGCTCAATTTGCAGCATTTCCCAAGACCGAAGTCAGTGAACTAACCGCAGATAAATTTGACCTGAAGCACGCTAAAATTGACCCGCAAAACGCCAAGGACCTAGCAAAAGCATTATCCAAATTTGAGAGCGTATCTAGTGATGCCAAAATAAAAATGGCTTTGAATAAGGCTAAGGCACAATTGAATGGAAAAAAGGGATTGCGTGATATTGCGGGCTTAGANAACTTAGAAGGAGACGCCTCTGCGATAAGCGTATTATTGAAGATCCATCTTGGAAATGACGCCACTGACTCTTTGAAAGAGTTGAAAAAATCAGATTCTAATCTAGCAGAAGCATTCATTGATTTGATTGAGTTACGTAGTGGAAAAGCTTTGGATTGGGATAAGACTCGTTCACTAAAACAGGACGATGNCCTATCNTTAGCAAGAAAAAAAGAGGCTTGGCGACTATTGCCATCTGAAGCATCGAAATTGTCCAGTGAAGAGTTACAGATGGGAATAGAATTTTCACAAAATAACCAACAAAAGGAGAGCCTGACTTGGTGGAAATTAGCGGCTCTTGTCAGAGAGGGTTCATCGGAGTTGGCATTGGACCTACTGACATCTTTGTCTGTAGAGCCCGATGTTGATATGGATATACTTCTCCCACTTGTTAAGGAACTTGGAGATTCTGCTTCTGAATGGTTACTCTCCCAAATAGGAACGCTATCTGAGGGNGCTTTATCGGTCATAGTGCTGGATATAAGTCTTGAAAATGCTCTACGATACGAAGCAGCAAAAAGGCTACACGATAAAGGGTCAGTTGTAGAAATCACACCTTCAGTTGATTTNTTTTCCAGAAATTTAGATTTGACAAGACTTGCCGAACTTTTGCTCGTAGATGAGAAAAGGTGTGTTGACTATCCTTATGCAACATTACTCGTGGTTCACTTATTACCCGCCAAATCGAAGGGATGGGATTTTGAAACAGTAAGAAAAGCGAGGAGAAACGCCCTATCGACTGTTGAAACTGTAGAGGTGCCAAATGCATTTTCTCCTGCCAGTAAAGGATTGATACTGATGTTGGATGGAGCGGCCCAGTCAGATGATAACTGGGTAGTTGAAACGCTNGACAAAAATGGGATTAAAGCATTCAACAATTGCAAACAAGCCCTCAGNGATGGTGGAGATGGTCTCGCAGATTCTAAAGTATTGGACAACTTAGTAAAGAGCGTAAGTGAAGCGAAGCTAACAGAGATTGAGTCGCGTTTATTTAGTGCAGTAATAGACACCTTACGTCTAAATCGTGCATCTTGGTTGTTGCAAACTGGGAAATCAAAAGGCGTCGTGGAACTACTCGATGGGTTACTCTCTGGAGAAGTAACTGCTATGCCAATGATGCAAACGGTTAGACATCTTGTACTAGAATANGACATCGGTCTTCCAAATTTAGTTTCTTGGTACCAAGAAAATGATCCCCAATCACCGTGGCACACTCTTGCTAGAGCAGCAATGCATGTTAGTAATAATGACGAATTGAACGCTGCCAGAGATTACAAGAAAGCAGGCGATCACCAGGACTTCGACTATGAGCACAAGATCCTTCTACATCGTAAAGCGCTAATTCANCTAGCTCATGCTGAACAATGGTCAGAAGCCGTGGCTCTACTTGAAAAAGAGCCAGCGTTAAAGTCTGCACTGACCAAAAGATTCCAACTTTATCTCAACGTTTCACATGTTGCTGCCAGCAAGCGAAATACGGATGAAGCGACGAGAATGCTTACGAATTTCGTGAAGCGTACAGAAATGGTTAGCCAAGAAGATCAGCATGGAAATATGGAGATGGTTCAACGTGTAAAACACTCCGAAGAGGAACTTGATATGTTGAGAAACTACCCTAGCTCACATCCAAGACCCTTACCAAGGGAACCATTTTCCGGCCGAGTTAAAGCAGCAGTAAATTCCTTGCAGAGAGAGCGTCGCAAAAATCGCCATACCTTTGAGAATAGGTATTCACAGGCGATGCTTCACGACCCGACTGGCGAAGAAATTTACGAAATTGCTCTCAGTGCGTCTGAAGAAAGACCCCTCGAAGGTCTAATGCTGTTAGAGAGGGCGCAAAATTCAGGCAAATTTGGAGTGCTAGATATCAAAAGACTTGCAGATGCTGAAAGAAGGCTCTTCGCACTACATCGNAATAATCTGCCAGTAAAACAAAGGGCGTACCTTCGGCATTTGGCCCTGAACCCATTAGTTATAATCGACACCAATATTTTGATGGACGAGTTACATTACCGGATTTCACAGAAACTTGGAATAAATTCAGATGCTTCACTCGACGTTGGCGGGCTGGGAAGATTCCATCGAATTCTAAAGCATCGTGCTGAGGAGGGAGTTATTCACTTATGGTTACCAAACATTGTCCAAAATGAATTAATCTCAATCGCTACTGACGTAGACCGCATACGTGAAAGGTTTTCAGATACCTTAGTTGCTGAAGACGACCTTCAAGAGATATTGAACGACAAAACAGTTGTTGCAATTGCAAAAGACGTGATATCAGAATTTTCGACATGGAAACCTCTCGACTTGCATATCGAGGACGAAGCAGACAATTCCGAAATTCGTTCAAA
The DNA here is from genome assembly GCA_002720115.1 of Methanobacteriota archaeon. Classification (GTDB taxonomy): domain Archaea; phylum Thermoplasmatota; class Poseidoniia; order Poseidoniales; family Poseidoniaceae; genus MGIIa-K1. The sequence goes on along the minus strand of PBGS01000010.1, from coordinate 19,053 downwards.
TTTAGAAAAATTCTTACAAGAACACTCAGAGGTTTACGATGAGATTACTGCGATGAAAAGAATGCATAGCGAGCCAATGCGAACGGTAATTGATGGTAGGGATATATACCCAGAAAAAGCAGATCAAACTCTGATGTGTCTTTGTACTGCTATGGCGAATCGTTGCTTAGGTGAAATTGGTAGTATCTTGATTGCAACAAGGGATTCAGATTTTGCCTTGGTTGCNNGAGCAATTGAGGAAAGGTTNGGATTTGGTATAATTGCAAACAGCCGTAACCTGAATTCGTGGCTACGATGAAATCCATATGGTTTGTATTCTTACAGTGAAGTGGGTAGGAGTTCTAATCCATTCACATGTGAGAGATAATTGCCTTTCCGAACGCTGAGCATGATAATAACTCTGCATCATCCATTAGTCTTTCAAAATCATAGGTAACAGTCTTTGCAGAGATTGCTCCTTCCATACCTCTGACAATTAGGTCAGCGGCCTCTGTCCACCCCATGTGCCTTAGCATCATTTCAGCAGATAGTATCAGAGAACCTGGGTTGACCTTATCCTGTCCAGCGTACTTTGGTGCGGTCCCGTGAGTGGCTTCGAAGATTGAAATTCCTGTATCATAGTTGATATTTGCACCAGGCGCAATACCAATTCCTCCAACCTGTGCGGCAAGGGCATCGGAAATGTAATCCCCATTCAAGTTCATTGTCGCAAGCACNCCATATTCTGCAGGCCTTGTGATGATTTGTTGTAACATTGCATCCGCAATAACGTCCTTGATTGTAATTGTNGTTCCAGTTTTAGGATTAACAAATGTACACCATGGGCCACCATCGAGTTCNACTGCTCCAAATTCATCCNTAGCGAGTTGATATCCCCAGTCTCTAAATCCACCCTCAGTAAATTTCATGATGTTACCTTTGTGAACAAGCGTGACACTATCCTTGTCATTGTCAACAGCATACTGAATTGCGGCGCGAACAATCCTTGCGGTCCCCTCTTTACTTATTGGTTTGATACCAATTCCGGAGGATTCGGGGAATCTTATTTTGTCAACACCCATTTCGTTGACTAAGAAGTCGATAACCTTGGCCACCCCTTCAGATCCAGCCTCCCACTCAATTCCGGCATACACGTCTTCGCTATTTTCTCTAAAAATAATCATATCAACATCACCAGGTGCCCTAACAGGAGAAGGCGTGCCTTCATACCAGCGTACAGGTCTAACACAGGCGAATAAATCCAGCTTCTGTCTAAGTGCCACATTCAGAGACCTAATACCTCCGCCGACTGGTGTTGTNAGCGGTCCNTTGATAGAGACTAANCCGGTTCTCATTGCATCTANTGTCGCTTCTGGTAACCATTCTCCCGTATTGTTAAACGCTTTTTCTCCGGCAAGGGTTTCATCCCAAGTAATGCTACGTTCNCCGGAGTATGCTTTTGCGACTGCTGCATCTACTACCTCGATCATAACCGGACAAATATCNACGCCAATTCCATCCCCTTCTATATAGTGAACAATGGGGTTATTTGGTACATTTAGGATGCCGTTTTTCATGGTTATCGGTTGGCCTGACATGGTGCTCGTTTAGGCCCAACTTGACCCCCTTCATCAAAACAACGGTCAACGGTGGTTTCTTGTTGCCGGGGTATTTCGACGAAACATGCAAGGCATTGTAGAGTGGACNGGCGGNAAAAATATGGTTGGCATAAATTCTAACGGTCAGCGTGTAGAAATGAATTGGGAGGAGGGCCCAAGTCCAATGCAATTAGCCCTACAGATGGTAGGTGCCTGCTCTATTGTAGACGTTGTTATTGGTCTGAAAGATAGAGAATTTTCTAAGGTATGGGTNGAAATGGATTCAACGAGAAATGGAGATTCACCTCGTTACTTTACTTCAATGCATTTGGTGTATCACGTAAAGGGTGACGTACCACAAAAACTAGTTGAAAGGGTTGTTCACAAATCCCACGAAAAATACTGCAGCGTTTCTAATAGTCTGCGTGGCGATTGTAGAATAACATCAGAAGTGGTTATTCATCAAAATCTAGAGTAACCCAGTTCTCATGCAAGGATATATTGCTACATTCAGATTTCAGACCGGATGCNTGGAGTAGTTGTCTGGGCAACGTCTGGATTGCGGTCAAAATAAGGTTAGCGATACTATCGTGTATTCCAACCCAATCTTTTGCAAGGCTTGTTGGAGCAGGGTTCATGGTAGCTTTTCCATCAACATTTACGCTTGCCCATGGTCTAACCAGACCATTTTCTCCTAAATCAACAATCATTGATAATTTGAGGTTGCCTGATTCATTTACTANTTCTCCTGAAGAAGGCATTACTTGGAAGCCCTCGGGTAACCCATCCAACCCTTTCTCGCCCCTTTGGTGTCGCATAGAAATAAGCCTTCGAATCCAAGCCATAAGTATTGAATTGCAGAATACTAAATCACCCTTAGGTGGCTTTGAGGAGGCTTTTACTCCATCTTTCCAACCCCACGCACACATCTCATTCCTGACAGGTGTTAGTTCTGGCATCCATGAAAGTTTGATTGACTCAGCATCTTGGTGATTAATTAAAACAAAAGCGTCACCTTCAGCTAGTTCTACTCTCTCTTTTTGAGTTGATTTTGGTACGGAGAGTACCAAACCTAGGATAATTGCTAAAGGATCTAGTGCTGCGGGCCATTCAGTTAATGGCGCNGCTTCTTTTTCCAGCCAAACACCATTTGCTAAATCCTCTCCTAAGCCTAGGCCGTCTGCGAAACTAATTGCATGTTTCCAAGACGTCTTAGATAGACCGATGTCTAATGCAGCGCGCCCCATTGAGCGTGCACTGTCGGCTAGATTTTCTGTATCATCTAGTCCTGTGAGCCATTCTCTGAGAATCTGGTCGCCATCTCCGAAAGACCTGCGTTCATTTTTTGATATGTCAGCCAACCAGTTTTGCTCCTGAATTGCTCTCTCTTTATCCCCAAGTTTCAGTTTTTGTTGTAATATCTCTAGCATCAAGGCACCATCTCTGGAGAGAGCGCCATCAGACCATGCTAATGCAAGGCCATGCTCGAAAGGGGTTGGAGCCATCAACTAGCCTCCGATGATTTCTCGGACTAGTTGTAGATGTCTTTCGAAAGTTAGACCGAGTTCATCTCTTTTTCTCGCTAGTAGTTCGACTTCTGATGGGTCTAGAATATCATCAACCCACACAGTTTCGAGTAGTAGTTTGTATGTTGCTTCTGAGGAATTCACAGTTTTTGCTAATCCATTCTTTAGTTCCGGAGCGCCATCAGCCTCGAATGAGATAACGAAATCTTCTTTCTGCTCTGTGCCATCATCTGTTAGTGCCGACAACGGGTCATCTTCCTCGAACATAGCCAGTGCATCCCTGCCGGNCTGTCTTGGAGAGTTTGTACCTATTTCGAGTTCGGCNAATGGGTCGATTTCTTCTTCTTCTTCATCGTTGGGCAAGTCAGTTGTCTCAAATGGTAACACAGCACTCACTAAAAATAACATAATTGCTTATAGTTATTGAAACCATGTATTGGTGCGTCCGTGAAAAATANTATTTTTTAGAGCGCTTTTACGNCGACATGAAGTGAATACGTTTGAAAGTAAATGCTCACAGGCCAAACCATGCAACGCCTACTTGTATTGACGCTTTTGCTCGTTTTAATCGGGCAAGCTCAAGCAAGGCCAGAGGGTATTGGTAGTGTAGGGAACGATGGGTGTGTTTGTCATGGTGGCTCGGATGACACAACCACAATAACTCTAAACGGTTTGCCTGACATTTACAATTCTAGTGAAAGTTACAATCTTATTCTAACTATAGANTCTCCCGTTGAGCAGAATAATCCTAAAGGAGGATATAGGGTCGTNGTATCACATGGCGCAATTAGCGGAGAAACGCAGGAATTAGATGGTGGTTACACACACACCAGTTCGACGAACAATCAACGAGAATGGAATTTGATTTGGACTGCGCCTGAAGCGGACGATAAACTAGCCACATTTGTTATTCATGGAAATGCAGTAAATGGAAATGGTGACACAAGTGGAGATGAATGGAATTCTTTGTCAATGGCTATACCTGGTCAAAATTATGATGGTGAGGTTGANGCTCCTNACGTTAGCAGTANGCCATCTAATGTTCAATACACCGTGGCAGCGATTGGTACGTTANTGGTAATTTCATTAGCAGTGATTGCAATAAGAGATTAATTCACGAACTCTATGTTTCTAGACTTGAGGGCACGTAATTGCCTATTCTCACTAGCNCCATGTATCTGGTCCGATCTGACTCCTGTTAAGACTAGCATGACTCGAATATCTTCTCCGAGACTTTCATCCACTGCTGCACCCCAGATTATCCGGGCATTTTCAGAGACTTTACTTTGAATCAATTGAGCGCATTTCTCAGCTTCACCAAGGGTCAAATTCGCACCTCCTACTACGTTGATCAGGGCCCCTCTTGCATCAGAAACATCTAATTCTAGCAACGGAGAATGCAGTGCTTCCAATGTTGCAGCCTCAGCCCGGCCAGGGCCACTAGCGGCACCAAGTCCGATCATTGCTACACCGGATCCTGAATTTATGACCGCTTTCAAATCTTCAAAGTCAAGATTTACCATTCCGTCTGTAGTAAGTAATTCTGTAACCCCTGTAATTGCTCGAACCAGTAGTTCATCACCAACTCGGAAGGCGCTTGCGATTGGTAAATCTCTGACTCCTTCGATCTCTAGTAATCGCTCGTTAGGTATTACAAGAATTGTGTCACAGTATTCTCTTAATCTCTCCAGTCCCCATTCCGCATTTTGTTTTCTNAGAGTGCCTTCAGAGTTGAAAGGATAGGTCACGACTGCGACGGTNAGGGCNCCTTGCTCCTTTGCAAGCCGTGCAATATGTCCGGCGGCTCCAGTACCCGAACCACCGCCCATTCCGGCAGTAATNATAGCCAATTGAGTATCATCGGTGATTTTTCGAAGATTATTTTCGCTTTCCAATGCAGCCGCTTCACCCTTGGTCGGGTCACCGCCAGCGCCACGTCCTCGGGCGGTTCTTCCAATCAGGATTTTATTTTCGAGAGGGCTCATCAGTAATGCTTGAGCATCTGTATTTATGGCATGTCCTGTGACATAACGATTCTCGAATAATCCTTCTTCATACAGGCGGCTCACAGCGTTACAACCAGCGCCACCTACTCCATAGACTCTTATTCTGGGTTGGAGTGATTCGAGTAATCGTTTTAGTTCTGCATCATTAGATTCCATTTCCTCGACACTTGTTGGTCGTATTGCTGGTCCTTCTTCTTCATCTGCAAGCTCTAGTACACGCTCGATGAGATGTCGCATGTAGCCTCATCCCTCTTGCACCTAATTTGAAGGTGCCGCCATCCAACTGGTGTGAGAAAGCGATTGTCCAACTAATAATCAATCACGGAGCCCGTCTTCACAAACCTGATAGACACACTCACCGTCTGGTAAGTTTGGAGAATCCACAAGTCGCGCAATTCTTCGCCCACCTTTCGCCTTACGCAANTATAGTCTGAATGTGGATGCGTGAGCTAGCACGTGACCACCGATTGGCTTCGTTGGGTCTCCCCACATTGCATCAGGTTTGCTCATTACCTGGTTGGTGACTAGAACTAGAGCGTTGTTGACGTCTGCTAATTGTTTCAAATCCTTTAGGTGCCTGTTCAACTTTTGTTGGCGGTTTGCTAGCATACCTCTGCCAACGAACTCTGCTCTAAAGTGGCTTGTCAGAGAATCAACAATGATCATTTTGACATTTACTCCTCTACTCATTCGTTTGATTTCTTCGGCTAAGAGCATCTGATGTGCTGAATTGTAAGCTCTNGCTACGTGGATTCTTTCCAGAACGGACTCAGGGTCTAATCCGTGACCTCTTGCCATTTGGGTAATCCTCTCGGGACGGAAAGTATCTTCAGTATCAATGTAGAACACATCTCCGTCTAGTCCACCTTGTTCAATTGGCATTGTGCAGTTCACAGCAAGTTGGTGACCGATTTGGGTTTTACCAGAGCCGAATTCTCCGTATACTTCAACTAATGATTGCGTTTCAAATCCNCCAGCAAGTAGGTCATCGATTGATTGGACCATGCTAGATAGTTTCTGTACTTCTCTCCTTCTTTCTAAGAGTGCGCTACCGGATACGAATCCGCCGATGTTTGCCATTTTTTTTGCAGCTTGGATGATTTTTCCTGCAACGGCTTCTCCAAGTTCTGCTTGCTCTGCTAAGTCAGGAGGGCTCATTACTGCGAGTGCTAATAGNTCATCGAAACCAGCTTCGCGTAATTTTTCTGCTGTTGCTGGGCCAACACCGGGGAGGTCCTCGATACTGACCTCAGGTTCCTCTACTTCCTCCATTGTAACTACCTCTGTATCAGGGGACTCTTCTTCTTTCTGCTTCTTCGACTTGCTCTTTGCTGCCATGGTGCCNNCTCACTAGCCTTAGTATATCAAAGNAAGAAGGTCTCACAAACTAAAACTGAAAGTGCAGACACTTCAATCTATGTAATTCAGAAGCGTTGCTGCACCGTCACAGTTCACTTTCACATTACTTTCACTCTGTGCGAGGATTAACAGGGTCCTCAGAGCCCTCTGGATATACAATAGTAACTTGGTTATCCACATTCACGTTATCTCCGTTTTCGGCCACTTCAATATCAAGTGTCCAAAAGCCTTCATCGACGTTTCTAGTTGTATAATCCCATGTTTCAGATTGACCGTCTCCAATTGTACCAGAATTTGATGAAATCTCTTCGCCGCTTGGATTGTTCAATTTCCAAGTTACGTCCGAATTTGCACTGCCGGTGAATATGTTACCTTGTGGGTTTGATACTGTCGAGCTTATTGTAATTCTATCAGCTAAAGGCTCACCATCCTCACAATCAGGGGTAACATCGAATGACATTGATGCAGAGTTTGTGTTAGTCTCAGACCACACAGCATTCATATCGATTCGGATTTTCACTTCAATGCTGTGAGAGTTACCCTCCTCATCCTCCGCAGTTAGGGTGGTCTCGAAAACTCCATGAGTGACCCATGTGTATGAAATCACAGCATTATCTGAAGGGTCTCCTTCGACAGGATCGGAACCGTCATCAGGGTCGAGTATTATTTTCGCAATGGCACCACTATCGGATGTTGTATCTGCAAAATCAAACGATAATTCTACACCAGTAGTCGGTCCTGCTTGGCCATTGTTCATCGATGTCTCAACCATTCCAGAAGTAGAGTCATAATAGACAACCAATGTGATAGGACCCGAGTATCCCTCAGAATCGCTATCGTCACCACCTAGGCATCCCGACAGACTCGCACTAATCAGCGTAATTACAATCGCTAGATAACCAAAATTTGCCTTCATCACTCTATGCTAGAAGGTCCTTGTCCAAAAACCTCCCGTATTATAACGCCTAGATTTGTGTCGGTGGGTTCAAGAATAGAGACTGTCGCCGATGAAGCGCTAGCGGGATAGGTTAGCATGGTTAGACCGACGGGCTCATAACCCGTAGATCGATGGTTCAAATCCATCTCCCGCTACCATTTTACTGATTAATTGGTGCTATATGTGTGGTAATCATGCACTGGAACAAGAGAGTCTACTGCAGCCTGCAGTCTAGCATTTGCAGCCTGCTCGCCGCTCATAATCGCCGCTATTTGTCTATCAATATCTGCTTGGATTTCTCCTCCGATAACTGCGCCTATTCTTTTTGCATCTGCGGGTGGCCTGTTCTCAATCTCCAATATGTATGATCCATTCCTACTGATAACCGGGCCTGCCAACGGGTACAATTTTTTCAGAGTCTTAGGATATCCACATAGCTCGGCCACATCAAGGGCAGCAGCGAGGTGTCCTGGCTGGAGTTTCTCACACTTTGCAAATGCTTTTCTCGCCGCACCTTTTTTTCCAGCGTTTGAATGAATGAACCCTGCAAGGTGATAATCTGCTGCGGCAGCTTTGAAATCGTGCCCGACTGACTTACCATGTTTGTTCCTGTGTTTGTGCAATAAACCAACCGTTATTCTTGCTCGCTTGTATTTTCCCCGACTATTTAGGACCGCAGATAAGATTCTTAGGCCTCTGACAAGGATACGTTGAGTTTCGTCGTCCCTGCTCTTTTTAGCCATCAGTTGGTCGACCAATGCCGATGCCATTACTTCAGCTCTCTCGCTTCGACCTTCGTTGTAATATGCCTCTAATTGGGCAATTGCTTGGTCGGGGTCAGCGGCACCAAACATAATACTCATGCAGGTTAATCAGACATGATGTTTAACTCTTGGCCACCTTAGCGTAGTTTATGGCAGAACAGACGGTATATTCCATCGGAGTGATTGGAACACCTGGCTGTGGAAAGACAACATTATGTCAAAAATTAGGTTACCCCGTAATTTCNGTGANGGATTTTGCGCAGGAGAACGGTTGTCTTGGTCAGGTTGGAATTGATGGTTCAGCGGAAGTTGATCTTGTCCGTTTGGCAAAGCTGTGGAAAAATCCGGATGAGTTGACTTTGGTAGACGGGCACTTAGCACATTTTCTCCCTNTAGATGCGTTAATTATTGTGAGGTGCCAGCCAGAGGTTTTGAGGAGAAGACTGGAATNAAGAGGATACTCTGTCGAAAAAATACAATCTAATGTTGAGGTTGAGATGTTAGGAGGGCCATGGAATGATTTGGTTGGAGATAATAGACCCATTTACGAAGGAGACGAGGCCCAAGCGTGGATTAATTCAGGTTGCCCGCATCATACTACTCCAAATTCGGCTGTTGATTGGCTTTCATAACCATAAGACACAAAGACGGAGAGCGCTCGAGGCGACTTATGGCACTAGAGAAAGGTCGTAACCTATTCAGAAAGTTGAGCGGGCCTCTNGTCTCTAGACTTGAGGGTGTCAATCCAGCGACCCTGACTTGGCTGACATTGCCAACCGGACTCGCTGCAGCCTGGTTAATGATGAATGCAGGTGATGGAAATGACGGTGCAATTATGTTCTTTGGTGCAGCATTCCTAATGGCTTCAGCCATGGCCTTGGACGGACTTGATGGAAATTTGGCTAGGGCTACTGGTAAAGTGACCCGTTGGGGAGACTACTTAGATCACACTCTCGATAGGGTATTGGACATCGTATGGATATTGGCTCTAGGATACAATATGGTATGGTTTGGCCATGTCGAATTGGCATGGATTGCGGCCATGTTGACGATGTTTGGCTCTTATTTAGGAACTCAAGCGCAAGCAGTTGCAGGTAGCAGAAATTATGGTGGATTTAGCAGAGCAGACCGCATGATGCTCACTTTTGCAGCATTGGTGGCCACATCGGTTATGGCCTATTTGGGGACCGATTCTTGGGGTGAATGGAATAATATCGAAATCAATCCAATTTCGTTAATCATCGCCATATCTGGTGCCGGTGGAATCTACACATTCATNGTCAGATTTTTCAAAGCCAAGGCTGAATTACAGTCCCTAGACAAAACCAAGCCTCTATCAACTCCGAAGGATAGGTAAGTAATGATGNCTGACACAATGCGCGACGCGCCTTGCAAAATCACTGAAACTAGGGCTAGTTCCCATCCCCTACGGCGGTACTCTCATAACCGAATCACAGGAAGCAATGAAACGATGGCTGGCGNTATGCTGAACGGTGGGAATCGCAAAACGACCTTTTTTGTCCTATCTATGTTGCTTTTATCTTCACTTCCGATGTTGACAAACGTAAGTGCAGATCAGGGCACTCCGAGCGATTTACAGGCTCAAGATATACAAGTTTCATTCGACAATGTAAGNGAAACAACAACAGTNTCTTGGAGAAACATTGAGCAAANCGGTGGCGATTTAGACCTGTACTCAGAGTTGTGGGATGCTACTTACCACCTTTATCGTCACGATTCTCCAATCACACCAGGAAATATTGAGAATCTCTCCCCATGGTACTCAGTAGTTGCATGTGACAAATCATCTGTTGGCCAAAACCCCCTGAATTGTAGAGGTCAGGGCGGCTCAAATCCACACCCTGGGCATTCTGCCACCTATCAGGTTGGTGCAGGAACCGATGGGGCGTTTTACTATGCTATAACAACAGAACACTCAGATGGAACCATATTTTCTCCTTTGGACGTAAATGCGAGCACGGTGTATGAACCTGTCCTTGAACTAACTACTCCAATTCGTTCGCCATACAATGTACAGGCAGATTTCAACCCGGGAACGAGCCAGACCACCATCCAGTGGATAAATTACAATTCTATTAACCCAATTTTGCCAGAGACCGGGCCTGACGCACTACAAATTAACGTTTGGCAGACCGATTTTAGAGTACAACGTTCAAATGGCAATAGCCTTGTCGAGCCGGGTGCATCTGGTGTGACAAAAGTTGCCACAGTATCNTCAACATCTACTTCTTACGTTTTAGATGTCCCACCTCAAACAAATCGAGAGGTGTTTTATTCAGTAACATANCTTCTACCAAATTGGACAGAAGATGGCTCGGATTACCAAGATATTCGCTTCCTATCTAGCAATGCCATGTCAAGTGCTCTTTTGGAAGACAATACACCACCGGAAGATGTCGACACGGTAGCAGGTATATTCACTCCCCTAGAAAATGGTACGGGCTTTACATCGATAGTCTGGGATGGTTTGATGTCTGAGGATAATGAGGAATATAGAATNTACAGGCATGGAGAATATTTCATTTCTACTAACGATCCTTATGCACAGTTGATAGCGACAGTCGCAGAAGCAGCAGATACNGATAATGATGGCCAGTTTGAGTTCCATTACAATGTTCCATTCAACACCTACGGAGATTTCACTTATTGCGTTGTAGTAGTCGACCAATATGGCGCATACAACACCGATATTTCATCATCATCATGCGCCACTGTAGATGAAGATTCAGATGAAAACTGGGTTAAAGAACCAACAAACGTGAAAGCCACTTTCATTGGCAATTTGACAACTCGGGTTACTTGGACAGACCAAGCTGGTGTAGAAGGTGAGAGATATCACATCTGGAGGGGAGGCTGGAGGGTTCAGGGACCAGAGTTCGTTGAAAACGCTTCTTTAATGTGGATGGGTAGTGTACCAGACGGCGTAGAACAATTTGATGTTACTTTAGAAGAGGGCATCAGTGCAACAAACACTCATTATTTCGTTACNAGTGCGGCTATGTACAATTGTTTGGGCTGTAANGGGACAATGATGTATACAAAACTGATACAAAATTGGGACGGACCTGTCGTCGAAGATACTGAACCACCTACTTGGGCAAGGATTAGTAATTTGATGATGCTGGGTGAACTAAAAGTAGTAGACTTGGAATGGGTAAACAGTAATCAAGAATCTGGTGAAAATTACTACATCTACCGACATTTCGGTGATCCGTTTGGTGATGCTGAATTCGCAGAATCCAATTACACAGATCCGGGATGGGAACTCGTTGAAGGGCCAATNGCAGAGAATGGTTTTGCAACCATGATACGACAGATTTCTGTTCCACTTGATACACAAAGAGACGTTTGGTATGCCGTGATTGTCGCAGACTCACACGGTAATGTCAATCCAACAATAATCCCTGGACCTGGTGGTAATGCTCTTTTGATAACAGAAGATACTCAAGCCCCAGACATCACCTATGAGATAGAAGACGAGAACGGAGTTCCTGTATCAGACAGTTCGTTGGTTCGTGGGGAGTATACACTACGGATAGAAGTCTCAGAGCTACTTGCCGTGAATGAATTCCCGATTATCAATATTACAACATCTGCTGGAGGCTCTCTCACAGGGGGAAGCGCTACAGCTATGATATTGCAGTCACAGAATACAAACGACCCGAACAAAGGCCCGGAATATTTCCAAACTTTCTCAATATCATCATCAACCACGGCAGGAGACTTGCTAATTTCCATTAACCTAACAGACATGGTACAAAATACTGCAGAGAGGGTAATTTCAGAGTACTCGATCGATGCTCAATCACCAAAAGTGACAATATTCTCGCCAACGTCTAAAGAAGACGGTGCGATATATTTGATAGGTGAAGAAATCAAATTAGTAGCAGGCGCAGAAGACGATGTAGGTATCGTTGGTATGCAAATCAGAATAGTCCAAAATTATGGTACATCTTACTCGGTAACCGAGCCTTGGAGAAACGTAACCGATNTGACGGTTAATGAAAACGGNGACTGGACNATCGANTACGCCTTCCCATCAGGTGGTTATTCTCCGGGTATACAGGAAATTTCAGTAAAAGCGATTGATATAGCNGGAAATGAAAGAACCGCAAAAGTTCAGTTTGTTACGGACGACTGCAAGCATCGTAAATCAGACGGTACTACAATNTGTGAATATTCTAGCCCAGTTAAAGAAGATGCAGAGACAATTTACCCTGAACTCAATGCAACAGACCCTCCTTACATGATTGCGTGGGTGACTGCAGGAGTCTCTTTGCTTGCTGTATTGGTCTCCTTGGTTGTAATTGCAACAGCGATGTCAGGTCCGAAGAAGAAGAAGGAAGATGAGGACGATGCCGGAGATGATTGGATGAAGGAATTTATTGGTACATCCTCAGAACCAGATATGGCAGTAATTACAGGCACAGCACCGACATCCGAGCAGAAATCTGCACCCCAAGATGNTGATGAAGATCCATTTGCAGTTAATGTTGTCCAACCAAAACGCCGTCGAAAGGAAACATCATCTGCCGATGAAGAAGACGATGACGACGACGATGATTCGTCCAGAAAGAAAGCCCGTAGACGCCGCCCTGCACCTAGGAGAAAAGCTGGTCAAAGGAAGAGGAGTTGATTGAAATCTCTGAATCAGAAAGCCCTAAAATTGGGGTTTTACAAGCCTTCAGTCCTGTGGAAAATAAACTAAATTGGCTACTAANTGCAGTACCAATAACAGTATATTTTTCGATGGTATCAAATGATACAGGAATGAGTTTCATATTTTCAATGATTGCAATTATGCCACTAGCGCTTCTAATGGGTCACGCAACCGAGGAGATTGCACTCAGAACAAGTGAATCACTCGGAGGCTTGCTGAATGCAACGTTTGGCAATGCTGTTGAGATCATAATTGCTAGCCTAGCCATATATACAGCAGCAACCAATCTTGACCAAGCCGATACGATGATCACTGTGGTACAAGCCAGCCTCGTAGGTAGTATTCTTGGTAACCTATTACTCGTTTTGGGGTTATCTCTTCTCTGGGGAGGTTTGAATCATCCAAAACAAGAATTTAATCAAAAAGCACAGAGTATGAGCGGTTCACTATTACTAATCGCAGTACTTGCAATGATGATTCCAGCAGCGGTGAATATCGGTGGAGGCGGATTCGATAGCATAGTTCAATTATCTCGATANGCAGCAATTGTTCTTCTGGTNGTCTATGGTTTGGCCCTATTTTTCCAGTTGAAAACGCACGCACACATTTTCGCATCTGACGATGCTGCTCACCATGAAGAGCCAAAGATGACAAACAAGGATGCGTGGACTCTTCTCATTCTCGCAACAATTCTAGTCGGTTGGATGGCTGAAATTTTAGTCCATTCAATTGACTCAGCGGCNANTGAGCTTANCATGCCCACGCTTTTCATAGGAGTGATATTATTACCGTTCTTTGGTAANGCAGCTGAACATTTCACAGCAGTGATTGTCGCTGGTAAGGACAAAATGGATTTATCATTGGCAATAGCCATCGGGTCTAGCGTTCAAATAGCAGTATTTGTCGCACCACTGATGGTCGTCCTNGCTTGGGTTTTAGGAGTTGATTTATCACTCGAATTCGGGCCATTAGAAACCGCAGCAACCTTCCTATCCGTATTGGTTGCTAACTCAATTTTACGAGATGGGACAACNAATTGGTTAGAAGGTGCAATGCTTCTTTCCTGCTACACAATTCTTGGACTTAGTTTCTGGATGATGTGATTATTTTCCGAATTTCCCAATCCTCCCATTATTGATGAGAGGAAAATCCAGAGTAGACAGACCGAGGATAATCGGTTCGATTACGGAAAGGATGCTTCTCCACTCAATCGCCTATGAAGTTCTGATTAGGATGAGGAATTTACATCCTGAACTAGATATTGACGTCGAGGCATTAGAGCACATAAAACTCGGATTTCTCAGAGAGCCCTGTGATAATCTGCTTGGTTACTGTTCATACTCAAGCAAGAGTAGAGGTCGCCCCCGAACACAATACGAAGACAGGCACGGAATAAATCGAATTCTGATATCTAGAGTTCACATGATTTCGGATCTTCCTGATGCAATATTCACAATCCATCACGAATTCTTACACGCTATCCTAGGAAGCAAGGAGGGCCATGGACCACAATTCCAAGAACACGAGCCAAGAATCAAATCTGTAACCAATGAAATNCTTTCTAGAATTTCAAATCGTTAGATAAAATCGGACTGAGTTATTTTCAAACCTATCCAAGAATCGACACCANGTCGGTAAAGTCGTCAGAATCGAATACAGGATTTTTGATATATGACTTAAGTAAAAGTCGATTTAGTAACCTGATTTTCTCATCTCCCTCAACTTTTGCAAAATAATCAACAAGACCACGAACGGCGNGGAGAGAGAATAATTCATCTGTTGATACAATTTTTATTTTNTCTTCGGATTTGAGATCTACATAAACCGGCCAATGCCCTTCCTTGATTGCTTCAATAACCTCTTTTGGGCCAGAAGTTTCCGGTATTGCCTCAAGTACTTCTTCCGATGAATCATGATTTACTTTTGTAAAAGAATCATCATCGTTCCGTTGTACAAAAGTATCGAAATCACATCTTTCTTTAATTTCAGATAGGAATTCAACAGACTTGCATTCATTATTTACTTGGAAGAAATTGTTTGATATTGTGTCAATCCAACTCTCTAATTCGTTAGGTAATATCTCTTCATTTATTTTGAGATTTGCAAGTTCTTTGTTTAGTATGAGTCTGCCCAGAGGTGTCAATATTTTGTTGAATAACTCTGGGTTCTCTCCACGAATGTGGTATCTATTCTCAACTGCAACGTCTTGAAGTTCATTTAACCCAGATATCAATTCTGCGCAAAGCTGAACCGAATTACTATCACCCGAATCTATCGATACATCAATTATCATTCTCGCAAATCTTTTTACATTTTTTACAATGTCAAACAAGGATAAAATGCCGAGAAATTCTTTAGTTGATTTTTTCACAATCGGAATGATCAGTCTCTTGCTAAGAACAGTGTATAGGATTCCAAATAGTATTGGAGTATTGCTATACATCCAATCGTTTTCTTCGGAGAAAAACGAGTCTCCTTTGTGGTCTATGAACTTAACAAACCTTTCAACACCGTCAACTTCCTCTATGATTGGACAAAACGAGAAGTCGTTTAATTTCATAAAATTGGTTAGTTCATCTAAGTTGGATTTGTTTTTGATGAAGTCTGGACTTACCTTTACCAGTTTTTGTGCTGGATTCATGAATTCAGTAATTGCATTGCTGTCAAAGCTCTTGCCAGAATATTCTTCAGTTGCTTCACCGACTAGAGCCTTTCTCACTGTTTCGAACATTTCATCAATTTTGTGAGGAGGCGCAGGGTAGGGTTCCTTTTCTTCTTTGAATTCTTTATCGCCTGGGCCTTTTATGAAAATGGTTTTTTTACCTTTTTTCTTTTGCCTTCGAATGAGAACCGTAATCACAGAGTCGGCTTCAGTATATTTTGGATGAACAGTATGTATCCATTTACTATTTACAAATAATGGGCCTACATTTGGGTTGAATTTTAACTCATGATTTTTAGAGACCACCTGTCCCTCTAAGTCGTTCCAAGCCTCGTGCTTTACTCTTACGATTTTACCGGGTTTAGTTGGTGGATCAGCCTCTACAAAGTTCCCATCAATTCTGTTATAGTATTCAACGATACCACCATCATCACACTCATCTACTCTGTAATACCTATACTCATATGCTCCTTGGATACACATAGTGATGAAATCTCTTTGATGGTCGTGTTTTGCAGTTTCTTCTGCATCATCAAAAATATGAATTCTTAGTTGAGCTCCATCAGGATTTTTTTCGTTCTCATAAAGGCTAAACCTTTTCACAACATTTTCGTTAATCGTAGTTTCAGTACCTTCTCTAGTAAACCATTTTTTCAACACATCGGGCTTTCTCCATGCCGCATATCTCAGCAAGCAGACAAGTGCATTAAGGTTTACAGAATCTCTGTCCTCAAACGTCGAACCCTTCAGAATTTGTTTATTGAGACGGTCTATTTCCTCTTCGATTCGACTAATTATTCCCATATTCTTCGCTATATCACACATATAAATATCATTTCCGAAGGTTTATTTTCCAATCACTCTTCATCAGATTATGGACAAATTGTTTTTCGTTGTCACAGGCAGTTCTTCAGGTCTAGGTCTGGAAATTTCGAAAATGTTGCTGGATTCAGATAACCATTCAGTGATTGGTTTGGACATCAATGAAACAGAAATCCAAAGTACTGATTTTCATTTTATTGAATCTGATTTATCTAATAGATCCAGTGTAAATAAGTTGGTGGAAGAAATTAGTAAATTATCTGGAGATTCTTTATATGGCTTGGTTAATGTTGCAGGAATATCAGTTGGTAAATCGATTGTGGGTATGAATGATGAAGACTGGGATAAAATGATTGAAGTCAATTTGACCGCCCCTGCCTTGTTAATATCGAAACTTCAAGATTCAATGATGGATGGTGGGAGGATAGTCAATGTCAGCTCTCCAGTTTCAATTACTGGCTCGAACAAGCCAGGTTATTCAGTATCAAAAGCTGGAATGCACGGGTTGACAATGTCTGTTGCTAAGAACCTAGGTCCTCGAAATATTTTGGTGAACACTGTTTTCCCTGGACCTATGATTACAGGAATGACACAAAAATGGTCGCAAGAAAAGCGAGATTCAATCGCTACTGAAAGCTTCCTTGGCCGATTAACGACACCTGAAGAGGTAGCCAATGGAATAAAATTCCTTCTCGACCCCAGTACAACTGGAATCACCGGTTCTGTGCTTGACTTCACTGCGGGATCAATGTTCACTCATTGACATCATCCAAAGATGATGACAAGTATGCTTGGAGGGATTGTTCCTGCTAGAGAGATCAAAATTATCTCAATAGATAACCTGATTTCCATTCTTTTTGCTTCACGAATTAATAGAGATGGGCACTCAATCAATTCCTGCGGTACATCAATGCCAAGTGTTTGATAGCCACTAGCTAGACGGTTAAGTTTCATATTCAGAGTTTCTTTGTCGGTTATCTTTTGGAGAAGGGGGAAATATCGCTTTTCGAACCAAGCCAGAATACCAATTCCAAGATGAAGTATGAGCAAACAGACTGCAAGAGTTAAAATTCCAAAATTCATTCATCTTCACCTACAAGAATTGGAACCGGCCTGAGTTGTTGCCTGATGATGACAACATCCATTCCGAATACCGATGAGTAGTCGTTTTCTTGCTGAACAGTAGTCAAAATCTGTAGCAAGTTTTCTAATTTACTCTGCTCTTTAATTACACGATTTATTTGAGTTAGGGTTACTGAGAGGGAGCAGGGTAAAGAGGCAAATGAATGAGATGCTGGAAACAATTTGACAAACTCGTTTACCGTATTGATATGAGACGTAATTCGGAGATTCCACCCTTGCCAGTTATTTGGAGATGTCATTGAATTCAATTCAATTTGAGTGACACTTTTTTTCACATCATCTGGCAACACACACGGCATTAATCCGTCAACTGGGCGATTCGCAGATCGACTTACATTCCCGTCGAGGATGCTTGCATCAACTTCTGCAAGTTTGTCCACAAATTTACCCATCTCGGCAAAACTTTCTTTCTGTAATGAAATTGAAATCAACTTGTTAACAATAGAAATTAGATTGTAATTGCAGTCAAGTTGGCGGTCGATTTGGCACAACCATGAATCTGCCATTGACCTTGAAAGAGTTGAACAATCATCTTCTAGTGATTTGTTTAGAAGAAAGAGGTCTCGACCAAGACACTTGAGGTAATTCGCAATGATAATGAAAGACTCTTCACTTTTGTGAAGCTCCTGTTTGATATTTATTAGGCGTTTGTCCAGTTCAGAATTCAAAATCAACACCTCCATATTCTAGTACCTCTAGTATCGAAAGATTCCACTTTTGAAGAATCACATCAGGTATCTGATCAGGCCCAACATCTTGGATAGTTTCTATCACTGAAAGAGCGTAACGGACAGGCTGAAGAATGTTATTTTCAATCCTAAGAGCAAGATTTCTTGCAGGAATCTCGTGGAAATCTGACTCGACCTCGCGCAGAAATCCGACGATTTCTGAGTGGACCTTTTCGATCCTAGAAACCTCGATTTTCGAAGTTTGGTAATCAAGCAAGATAATTATTCACCTCTGCAATATTCTGGGAGAGTACTGCAGAATTTCTACTAAATTCCTGTGAAGATGCTTCGACAGCGTTGATGGAATGAACAAGCCTGGTAAGGTTCTCGACAACGAACTTCGAGTCGAGCTCTTGCTTAACCTTTGCTTCTTGAGCCTTTGTTTGGATAGAATCAAGGCTTTCTGCAATCTCGCTTGTGCTGCTGATTAGCTTATCGATGTCAACCGAGTTAGAAGATGCACCAGCATCAAAGTCCTTCTCAATCTTGCCTAGATACTCTGGATTCTCCTTTGCAGCACGGCTTACAGTTTCACTGTATGCAGCGATTCTGCGATTGCTGCTAGCCTCGTTTGGAGACTTACCCTTGATCTTTCTTAGGATTTCAATAGAATCGTTTAGTTGAGAGCTTTGGTCATCGACTACACGCCTTTGAGATGTGCGGTCAAGATTGATAGCACCCCAAAGAAGTAGGACTGCTAGTACAATCAGGATTACGTTACTCATATTCATTTAATCACCTTATTATTTATGTCAAGTTCAATATATTCTGAAAATAATCTAGAAATTATGTTTATTCTTCAGGCCAAAGTAGACAAACAAGTCCGAATGCAAAACCAACCCAGAGAA
>PBGS01000009.1 GCA_002720115.1 Methanobacteriota archaeon | reverse complement strand
TTGTCAGAACGTTTGGCTGAAATGCAAGCAGCGGAGTGAGCAAAAGTCATCAACGACTTTTGCAGTTGTTTAGATTATAGCTACACGCTAAAATATCATCAAAAAACAACTCTGGTTGATACCAACGCAAGGATATATACGTTAACTGGACTATGTTCGAAAGTAAAAATAGTCTAGGAAGGCATTTTAGACAGCTGACACTACTCTTTTTCTAATTTAGAAAGGGTTTCACCAACTTTTTCGATACGCCTGAGAACCCTATCCAGGTTGTCTTCCGATTTCTGTTTGAGCATTTTAACATCCATACCGACTAATCTGTGACCAAGTGGTAATCGTCCTCCTAGCAGATTCAAGAGTAACATCTGGTCCTTGGCATCCATTGATTTGAGTGTTTTTTCGATAATCTCGGGCTTACATGTTCCTTTTTTCAAATTCTTTAACAAGGAATTGGGAACAGAAAGTCGCTCAAATCCTCCTTTCTTGAGCAGCCAATCTTCACCTCTTCGCATGTATTGAGTTGTCATGGCTGACCAAAGAGCGGTAGACAATCGATCAGTTCTAGCTACACGTTCAACAAGCCCAGTTGCTCTGAATCGNTCCAGTATTCTTCCAACTCTTGGCTTNGGCCCATTTGTGGCCTTTGCAGCCTCATCNATGGATATGGGTGGCCCTGAATTTAGCANAAGTTCGAAAGTTCTGACCGACAAAGAAGTTGAGAGATTTTCCTTGCCCGGNCTTTCACCTAATAGTCCAACATCTGCCATGAATCTTGATAATTCATTTTCACCTTCTTCCAANGGTGCCCATTCTTTTATTCTGACAAGAGCGCTTGGTTTAGTGTCAGGAGGTAGTTCAATCTTCATTGCAACNTTTTTCCCCCTGTTCCAAACACTGTCAAAAATCTCCAATCTTTGAGAATGGATTAACTTCGCTCTTGATTTCATATTAGCAATAGCCTTTCCAATTGATCCTCCTGTAAGATAGTAATTTTTCCATCCTCCACTTGAAGATGTTGAAATAAGTCCTGCTGAGACTAATCTGACAAAGTGGTGGTGGATTGCTGCTGGTGTNAATCCTAAATCCTCTGCTAATTCACGAGTTTCGTAACCTCTACTNGAATCTTCGAACAGATGCTCAGAAAGAATTCTGTGGATAGGAGAGAATGTTCCATCATTAGCCGCATTTTCGTCTCTGCGGCGATGTAAACATAGCGTGTCAATTAGCCAAGATATGAGTTTCTCTCTGTCATTTTTACTTGCAGGCAGGGGTATTTCGTCTAACCGCAAGTCGAACATATTGGCGTCTGATAGCCATTGGGTTTTGAACAATGCGCAGCAAACGTCTCTTGAGAGGTGATTATTGTATCAACGTCGCTCATCGGACCATTCATAATCCACCTTTATGGTAGATTTCCACTCCTCAGCATGTACCAAATGCGGCGCCATCTCNAGTCGGTCCTCACGCATAATCCCACGTCTGCGAAGAACCTTTACAGCGGAATGGACAGTTGCTCTAGTACGTCCAATTCTACGTGCAAGAGAGGCCTGGGATCGTGGTATTCCGTTNATCTGAATATCTTTGATTATCGTTCTCTGGACAAGAGATAGGCCAATCGGCATCCGCCTTGCAGCCTCTGTNTCGCCTACATTCATTCCTCTGAGGGCTTCAACTTGGGATGGCGCGCCTGCAAAATAGCAGGTTCTACCATTCACAGAAATGATGGTTATCGATTTCCTGCTGGTCAAAACATCGAGGTGATGACGTAAGGTGCCATTAGCAGCAGAGAGTTTNGATTGCAATTCACGGTAGCACAATCCGGGATTTTTCTCCAATGTTTTGAGAATTCTTTGACGAAGAGGATGTTCAAAATCTTGTACACGTGCTTTGACCCCTCCTCTTGCTAACATTAGTGATGAAAGACTCGAACCAATACCGAGGATTCCCCCTGTGGCTCCAGCGATACCGGCTGCAAGCCACGGGCGCTGATTNACCCATTGCTTGAGAAGTGCCATGNTAGGTATTACCCAGTAATCCCTTGTAATTGATTCGGTTAAGTGAATCAATCACTTTGTTTTAACAGAACCGCTTCGAATTTTCAAATGAGCTACCAATGGTGATAGAAGCCTTCCACATGTTACACCATGGTCTGAAAGAATGTAATCTACTCTAACAGGTGGTCCATCTTCGACCTGACGAATTACCAAACCCTCTTCGGTTAGGAACCTAAGTTTGTCAGAGAGCGTTCTACTAGATATTCCCGAAAGCAGGGTCTTAAGTTGGTTGAATCTTCTAGGCCCAGCGATGTATAAAGTTGACAATATTTCAATTGTCCAGCGGCTACCGAACACGTGGAGAGCTTCAACTGCAGCTTCCACTTCCCATTCCGTGTTCCAGGGGCCACCTCTCGAATTATTGGCGAGTAATTCTCGGACGGTCTTTCCGTTTGATATCGTCTCTTCCACCTTGCTCTTTACTTCTTCAAATACAGATGTGCTAAGAGTTAATGGCGGTTCAGGCATGTTACTGCCAAGTGGTGTCTCNGATAAAACATAGTGCAAATCTAAAACTATCAGGAATTTTGGTATGTTGGCTTTCTTCCCTCGATTAGAGCACTAAGACCTTCAAGAGCATCGTTAGTCGAGAAAATATCCTCCAGGTTGTCAAGTTCTTGTGATAGTCCTTGATAGAGGTCAGTCGTCGCTGCTGCATCGATTAAATCACTAGCCATTTGCAGGGCGATTGGCGCCATTCTTGAGAGCGATTTCATTTGCCTTGACACTAATTTGTCTTCCATGTCAAATCCATCTGGACATTTACCTCTGAGGAGTGTGTTCAAATTTTCATCGCTGTAAAAGGCCTGAGCGAACTTTGCGNTTTTAGAATCAGGATTAGCAGGCTGTGCGGGATACTTTACGTCTGGTTTACCTCTGGAATCTAAGGCTAGAATCGTGGCATCCACTTCGGTAACATCGACCAAATCTGTAACCATGCCTAGATCCGAAGCCGTCTTTGCATCCATGAAATTTCCTGCTAGAACCGCCCACCTAGCCGCTGGTAATCCAGCAATCCTGGCGGGACGTTGTGTCCCTCCNAATCCAGGGAAAATACCAATACTTGTTTCTGGGAATCTGANCTGGGTTTTCCTAGTACCTATGCGATAATCACACGATAGTGCTAGNTCAAGTCCGCCTCCAAGCGCAAGGCCGGTTGTNAGGGCTATAGTAGTCTTCTTTGAGTCCTCAAGTTTATTCAGAACATCATGACCGTTGGCTGTAAAATCATAAATTTCAGGGAAGGAATCATCACGAATCTTGTCTACAAAGAATTTCACATCTGCTCCTGCAACGAATGCTTTACCTGCCCCATCTATTACAATTGTTCTAACCAAATCATCAGAATTTGCCTTGTCCAGAGCTTCACCTAATTGNGCAACTACCGTTTCATTAAGAGCATTCATTGCTTCAGGCCTGTTGATTGTGATTGTAGCAATTTGGTTCTTGACTTCAAGGTCAACATAGCTGAAAGAGAANTCNTCGTCTCTAATCCAGATCNGTGGGACAGGGAAACCAGCTAGATTGCAATATTCCTTTGCCATTGATTTTGCCGATTCTATTCCTATGCGATTTGCTAGNTCAAAGGGCCCTCGTGCCCACCTGAGACCCACCTTNGCTCCTCTGTCTACGTCTTCCAAGGAGCAAATTTCCTCATCAACTATCTGTCCTGAAACGGCAAATACTTGTCCGAGTAGTCTTGTTTTGATTATTTCAGCTGCAGAATCACTACACTGAATGTCNTCGCCAATTTCCCATTGGTCGCCGGCCTCTACCATNTTNCGCAGGTTTTCTGCACCGACATATCGTGGCGTATTCAATTGCTCAGCGAGATAATCTGTTGAGTGCAAGGCAATCGGCGGTCCTGTTAAATTCATCAAGGCGAATGGCCCGAGTCCTATTCTGAANGCTTTCATTGCTACAGCATCGATTGCTGCTGCACTTGCTACCCCCTCTTGCAAGAGTAAACATGCCTCGTTTAGCCAAGGAACAAAGAATCGATTGACTACAAAACCCGGGCGGTCTTTACACAGGATTACAACCTTGCCCAGTCCTCTGCAGTATTGTACGGTTCTTGCGATTGTATCCTCGGAAGAGTCTTCTCCTGGAATTACTTCCACCAGTCTATTTTTTGCTGGATGGTAAAAGAAGTGAAGTCCGACAAAGCGGTCTGGCCTCCCTGATGCTACTGCAAGGTCATTTACAGACAGTGANGACGTGTTTGAAGCCAATATAGTATTCTCTCCACAGACATCATTCAGCGTAGTAAATACTGATCGCTTTATGTCGAAATCTTCGAAAACCGCTTCGATTACTAAATCAGTATCTACGGCTGTGTTTTCAGTCCCCACAACTCCAGTAATCCTTGATTTGATGTCTTCTACCTGTTGGGGTGAGAAAATTCTNCTCTCNACAGCCTCCGTTAGAAAATCAGAGATAATCGTTTGACCACGTTCCACCCATTGTGCTTCTCGGTCGACCATTTGGACGTTGAATTCTTCTTGAGCCGTTTTTTGTGCAATCCCGGAGCCCATGTTGCCAGCACCGATGATTGCTACGTTTTGAACAGGTTGCATGTGCCATCCGAAATCGAACCCCTCCATGAATTAAACGGGAGATGGTTTAACATCAGAAGAGAGAGTCATAAGCATCTTTATGCTTTTCAGCCCATCGTTTAACGGAGAACNCTTCCGCTCTTTCCCTAACTCTGAAGGTCTCGTCTTNTAAATTGGATATTGCTTCCCGCCAAGCACCCAAGTCATCTGTTTTGAGTATATGATGTTCCAAAGGAATCTCATTATGTGCAGGTGAATCTGCAACTAGCGCNACAGTACCGGCTGCATAAGCTTCGAGTGGAGGTAGGCCGAAACCTTCTGCTATTGATGGGAACAAAAGAGCATCGGCATGCTGTAGAGCAGCAACCATATCTTTGTGTTCCAACCGCCCAACCCAATTTAGTCTGCAATTGATTTCCCCAGCAAGTTTGCAAAGTTCTTGTTTCGATTTTGGAGAGGATTCAGCCCCAATTTTGTGNAGAGTAACATCCATGTCTGAGCAGACCTTGATAGCAAAGTCAACACGTTTTCTTGGCTCTTCGCTTCCAATTATCAGAAGATTAATACCGTTTTCAAACCATTTTGGTCGGCTAGTTTCAATTTGATATGCATTCAAGTCAATAGCGTGGGGAATCCAGACGGTGGGTGTGCCAGGGAATTTCATATTACATTCTTGTTGTGTGTCTTTTGAAACACATATCAGTAGTTTTGCTCTACTAATTCCTTGCTTGATTTTTTGTAAATCTTTTTTTCTGATTTGTGATGGATTTTTTTCGCCAATTTGGACGCCATTCCTTACTCTGGGAAATATGTGAAACAGATCGTGTACGGTGAGAACAGTTTTTCCGTAATCAGGTAATAATCCCGCTTGTTCTTGGTCCGTTACATGCAGAATGTCACAATTTTTAGTCATTTTTTTGACGAGAGAAGGTCCACTGAACCATCTCCTCCATAATCGTTTGAATGGGTTTTTANTTATACTGTACTCAAACGTATCAGCGATTTCGTAACCTTCGACTACTCCAGAAGCAAGTCGCTCTTCCAATGCCTTATGAGTACTTCCTAAGCCGGAAAAAGGAGAAAGTTTACCCCCCCTAGCCAGTGAAATCTTACGCAATAAAATCCCTCATTGTACGATTTTCAGATGCTTTACAGATTTTGCAATACCAAGGTCATCAGGGAAGTGCATCGTGGCTTCTGGTATTGGTATGGGGATTATCTCTTTACCGACCAAAGCAACTCTACTCGGCGGAGAATCATCGAGTAATTTTCTGCCAGTAAGTGGGGCGAGTTGATTGGAGAAGTCTAGGATGTCTTCATGGAACGGCATATTTTCTGCTGTCAGATTTTCCCTTGAATTACCAACGTGAACGTATCCTTTGCATTCTATCCAGTCTGGGTCAGCTCTGTTGTCTAGTGCGGCGTATTGTGGAATGTGTTCTTTGTTCATATTTCGCCCTTTAATCAGCGTATGTCTGCAAACAATCCTTGTATCTAGACTTGGTAAGAGGTCGATTGTTTTCTCAAATCTGCTCCAGCCAGCAGAGTTCCACTTTGGTCTGCAAATTTCGTCGAATACTTTCTTATTAGGAGCGTCAACCGAAACATATAGTTGAGTTGGGAGTGTATCCAACCTTTCCAGTACTTGTGGTAGTGTACCATTAGTTACCAGCATTGTAGTCATACCATGCGAGTGGCACAATTCCATGTATTCAGATAGACGCTTGTATAGCGTAGGTTCACCATTAAGAGATATGGCTACGTGTTTTGGATTCTGGGCATCGAGGAATTTTTCTCTTGGAACTTTTGGATTTCCACCAAATCCTGAGAGGAGTCTCCTTTGAGCTTTAACAGAGTCATACAGCATTTCTAAGGGGTCCTGGTCACTTAGTTCTAGCGTGTCCATATGCGGTTCTCTCCAGCAGTATGAACAGGCTAAATTGCATTGGTCAACAACTGGTGACATTTGCATACAATTGTGACTTGCGACCCCGTAAAACTTCCCCTTGTAGCATTGACGATCTCTAAGTAATGACTCTTTAGTCCAGTGACAGACTTTTACACCACCGTGCTCGCCCACAATGTGGTAGCGTTGTTTCTGTAATTTCGCCTTTAGAAGTGGGTCCATCATACACCCGACAAGTATTGCTGATTTCAAACCCACGCTTATGAGGGAGTAACTGTTGGGGTTACATATGCAGGAATCCGAGGAGTCCTGGTTGCCTCACTTATTGGGCTTTGTTTTACCAATTGTAACCATTGCCGGTATTTATCAAGGAGGCTGGTGGGCGTTGAGTGGTTTTGTCTACGCACTCGGTATCTGTCCTTTCATCGATTACTTCGCCCCGGAGAGGGCACCGACGCGAAGTGAAATGTCTCAGGGACCGTGGAACGCATTACTTTACGGCCATGCACTGTTTTTCTATGCATGCATATCCATACTACTTTGGAAGGCTAACCTAGATGGTTTTGGCATTCCTGCAATATTAGGCGCTCTTTCTGTAGGAATAGTGGGTGGTATTTCGGGTATTATCAATGCACATGAGTCAGGGCACAGAAAGAAAGGTTCGCTTGCTTGGCGTATGGCTAGAGTTAACATGTTTCTCGTAATGTATTCGCATTTTACAACCGAACATAATCACAGCCATCACAAAAACTACGCAACTGAACTTGACGCTGCCTCCTCACCTGCAGGTAGGGGCCTGTGGACCCAAATTGTTACGACCATACCTCGCCAATTCAAATCCGCATGGAAAACCCACAATAGGCGGGGTAGATCAGGTTTCAAGAATCCAATTCTTCACAGCACTATTCTGCAAATCCTATTCTTGACTTCTCTTTTCATCGCCTCCTTACCGATGCTTTATGCTTATTTGATACAGGCTGCGTTAGCGATAATATTGTTGGAATATGTGAATTATATGCAGCACTATGGCCTTCGTAGGGCAGTCGGAGAAAGGCACACGGAGATGCATTCATGGGAACACCGTGGTGTTTGGTCAAGATGGACCTTGTTGGAATTACCACTNCATCCTGCTCATCATTTGAAAGCCAGTACACCAATGTGGGACCTCAAAGCCTACGATAAATCTCCCCAGCTGCCCAGTGGGTATTACGTCTGTTTTTGGTTGGCGGTAATACCCCCTCTGTGGAAACGTGTCATGGGTAAGCGATTAGCGGCTCTTCAGATTGATTAGAATCTAGATTNTTAAGTGATTTTTNCTACACTTAGTTTTATATCGAAACCCAAACTAAATTATAATACCGGTTCCAAAAGTAAACTGGGTCAAAAGTATGGATTACGAACTAGAAACCTGGATCGACGATGTTATGCAAAAGCAACAATACCGCAGTGGAATTTTCTCCAACGGAGGAATAATTCACTGGATTAGGAGAATTACATTCGGAAGAAAGTGATTAATTTTCANAGATTCATATCAAACAGTACTTGATATATCAGGACTTTACAATGCTGCTCAGTAATGGGTGGCCCAATGCTGAGCATCTCAGGTTTAACGAAGTCTTTTGGATCTGGAGCGAGTAAACTCCACGTCTTGAAAGGCGTAGATATGAAGGTCGGGAAAGGAGAGATGGTNGCGCTAATGGGGCCATCAGGGTGCGGCAAGTCTACACTGCTAAACATAATAGGTGGATTACTAGCAGGTGACGGCGGTAGTATAACGCTNGGTGAAAGGACCTACGGCAAGAAAGGCCCGTCTAGCGTTGTCGATGTTCGTAGGGAACTTGTAGGATGGATTTTCCAGGATTTCCACNTGTTGGAGAATTTAAGCGCGCTTGATAATGTAGCAATGTCTCTTGAATTGTCCGGAATTCCATCATCCGACGCAGAAAAAGCAGCCAAATATTCGCTAGAGAGGGTAGGCCTTGGTGATAGAATGCACCACATTCCTGACCAATTGTCGGGTGGCCAGCAACAGAGAGTAGCAATAGCAAGAGCAATCGCTGGTAACAGACCTATTCTGCTGGCGGATGAGCCAACAGGAAACCTTGATATTGCTAGTGGAAAAGAGGTTTTGGCACTGTTCAAGGAATTATGNCACGATGANGAAAATCCGATATCTATACTCATGGTAACACANGATCCCGATCTCGCTTCAAATGCTGATAGGATGTTGTTATTGAAAGACGGTNTAACTGAAGCATCTGACATCCGCTCTGCTTGGGGTCTTGACGAAGAGGTTGGTGAGGAAGAATGACAGGGATTGATATTGACTTATCAGAATCAGACTTTGATTCAAACCGGTCTAGGTTCGCAAAGTTAGGACACAAGTTAAGGGAATTACCTAGCCGTTTGCGACTTGCAGGCCAAGGAGCATGGAGAGGAAAGGAAAGGGGCCTAGCAGTAATAACGGGTGTATTTCTTTCATCTTTGGTTATTACGACGGTTCTTGCTTATGGAGTTGGTTTGTCACAATTATTTTTTGAAGAATCTCTCAAATCAGAGCCTTTTGATGCTAAGATTGAGTATGCGCGAACACCAATTGAGAACGCATCAGGGTGGTCAAACAATACAACAGTTATGACGCAAGTTTGTGAAGAATTATTGGAGGATTTTTCAGAATTCAATGATTGCACATTGGTTCTTGGTCGTCAAGGAATCCATAGTGGTGGTTTTTTCAATCCTGAATTCATTATAGCCCAGCCCCTCGAGATGCGTGAGATAACATCACAGGATAGTCCATACTGGTCAAACGTTACTTTTGAGTACCCAGAAGCAGACGAAAACGGTCCGCCGATTTCAGATATGCGGGCAATACGCTTCTTGGGCCCGAATGCGTTTGATGGAGAATTAGCTAAACGTTTAGGTGGGAATATTATTGCTGGCCAAGGTGAATGGCCTAGTCCTAAAACCATGGAAGAACAGCGTGGCGTGATTTTACCATCAACGATCGCTAGTCAAGCCCAAGCCAAAGTAGGTCAAAACCTGNCCTCACTGACATTTGCATATGTTGTGGATGAATCAACTATTGCTGAGGGTTCTGTTACAGAGGAAAACTGCGAAGGAGAGATTACGCCAGAAAACAACGAGATGTTGTATTGTAGGGTACACATGACAGTTGAAAATCTCAAAGTTTTAGGAATCTACGAACCATGGGATTTTGGTAATCCAACACTCCCATTTAATCCAATTTTCACTACGTGGGAAGTTCTTGATGAAACGCAGCGTGGAATACTAATGGACAACGACCATATGTACCTAGGAGTGACTATCGATAGGACACAACTTCCTACAACATCCACAGAGGATGCAGAGGACTGGCTGGAAGATTTAGGAACAAGAGTTCAAGATCAAAATTACACTGAAGAGGGAATCGAACTTTACTACACCGATATAGTCAGTAGCACGATAACTTTCTTGAATATTTTCTTAGGATTAATTCAGATTTTCGATTACATCATAATGATTCCAATCGTNATACTATCTATTGCTGTACTAATATATGGNCTGGTNTTGTCGCTTGAACAGCGTCGNAGAGAAGTAAGTATTCACCGTGTAATAGGTGCTGATGGGAAGTCATTGCAAGGCATGGTTCTTCTAGAATTGTTTGTAATGTCCTCAATCGCTTGGTTATTNGGCTACATACTTGCTTTGCTGGCAGTTCCAGTCGTACTTTCAGCTGTTGGTTTCATGGAGTTTAGGACAGGAGATTTTGATGTAAATCCAACTCTTGGAATTTGGTCCACATTATTCACTGCGGTTACCACACTTGGTCTTGCGATATTATTCGGTCGCAGTCGGGCTAGAGACTTCATAGAACTTGAGATTGAAGAGGGTGTCAAAAGAACTGCTAAGAAATCNGAGCCAAAGCGTTGGTTACACTGGACTGCATTCCTATTTGGAATGCTCGCTGTTATTGATACGTGGTTNGAAATGAATGGTAGTGAAGACGGAATAATATCCAATTTCTTTATNGAAGGTCTGATCGGTATCATAGGGCCGTTTGCTCTGTGGATTGGTGGTGCTCTACTACTTGGACGCATTG
Organism: Methanobacteriota archaeon; assembly: GCA_002720115.1. Classification (GTDB taxonomy): domain Archaea; phylum Thermoplasmatota; class Poseidoniia; order Poseidoniales; family Poseidoniaceae; genus MGIIa-K1. The sequence continues at coordinate 20,318 of PBGS01000009.1, read as the reverse complement.
GCGCTAAGGGACCAAAAATCATGCAATTGATATTTGGCAGAACCCCTCTGTTAAAGGATGTTAAGAGAGGTCTGAAAGGTTCCGGTTCTGCAGAATCTGTCAACAGGTTAGCGGTCATTATGTTGCTGACCCTTTCTATTGTAACCCTTGCTGCAGTTCAGGGTTACACGGGAACAATTGTTGATGAGAAAACCGTTGATGCTACTGTCGGCTCAGACCTACAAATTCAGATGGAACAGAACGTAAATGAAACAGAAATAATCAGTATCGTAAAAGAGTACGCAGATTCTGACGTGAAACCTATCGCCACGAGCGTCCCTCAACTCGCATTGCAGGATAGTATGGGTGGAGAAAGTTTGCAGACCTATGTCTTGTTTGAANACAGTGATGATGTATTGAAATGGAGTGAGCAAGCACTTCCCGGAGATAACATAGNAAAAGCGCTCGCGGCTTACCAAAATGGAGGCTTCTCCGCTGGTCCAGATGCAGCTTANGCACTCGACTTAGCCGGATNAAAAAGGTCAGGTGATGAAAACAGACTNGACGATGAGCTCTTGAGGCCGAACGATGAAAAGTCTGAAATCGTAAATTTGACGTGGGAAAAGGTTGAATTCAATTTTACCAGTGGTGGGGCAGAAAATCCAGATCCTAATGCTCTCTTCTTTGCATATACAGAATTGATGGAAGGGGATTGGTCAGGTCTTAACCTACCGGGTCAGAANATGAATGAAAGAGACCTCGGAAGGGTTGATNTATCGGAAACTAANCTTTCTGGTGCGGACATGTCAAACGTGAACATGAGCGAGTCAATTCTGTTTGAGACTGATTTATCAGATGCAGATTTGACNGGTGCTAANCTAGAAAACGCCATNATGGTAAATNTAGAATNAGGNTCTATTGATGGTGCAGATTTGACCAATGCAAATTTGAATGGGTTGTTTGGTCTATTCGATTTCTCTGGAGCTACGCTACAGAATACCACATGCCCCGATGGGTCCAATAGTGATGAAACATCATGCTCATCTGGAACCTCAGTGTTCCCTCCACCACTTGCAGCACCTCTATTTCTTGCCGACACAACAGTTAGACTAGAGATTACAAAGTACAGCACAGAAATGTATTACATGGGGATTCATGAGTATCTGCCTGGTATCGATTCGAGCGTAATCGAGTCTACTTTGATAATTGGAGAGAGTAAGTGGAGGTCGNTAGTTGGCAATGTAACAGCTGACAACTACAATTCNACAACCTGGATATTGAGGGTNGATGGTGTCGAGGGTGATGATTTAGAATCTTTAGCATCACAACTCGAAGCGGACTCTAGAGTCTCAGAAACTGTAGACTGGTCCTCTTCACACAAAGAGGTAGAAAGAAATGGTGGCTTAATTTTTGGAACACCTGGCCTGCTCTCATTACAATTTGTCGTTGCTAGTGTCGCAGCTGTTGCTTCAAGTTTCGTATTCCTCTCACTGGTGCTCAATCAAAGGCAGAAAGAACTTGCAGTACTGCAAGCTATTGGGGCATCTCCAAACCAGATAATCCGATTAGTTCTGTTTGAGATTCTGTCAATTGTGATTGTATCTATGGCTCTAGGAGTAGTCTTAGGTGTTGCATTGGCTCTCTCATTTAATGGATTCTTCGACATATTTGGATTTATTTTCCAAATTTTCGGTGGTTCTAGTACGGTCATAGAGCGGACGTTNGTTTATCCATGGACACAGATTATTCTTGTTTCACTAGCGGTATTTGCAGCGGTGGTAGTCGCTCTTCTAGTAACAACCACAAAAGCGTTGAAGTCAGATTTAGCTAGTGTATTGAAGGGGGAGTAAAACTGACTGAGACAATTTTACACGCCGACGGACTTTACCATGTTTATGAATCCAAAGCAGAGGATGGCAATGTAGTAGCATTGCGTGGTCTTCACATCGATATGAAGGCGGGAGAGGCTATTGCCGTAGTCGGCCCATCTGGGTCAGGTAAATCCACATTGATGAAATGCCTTGGAGGTTTGATGAAACCCAGTGCTGGTTCGGTAAGCCTCAGTGGNAAAAATATGACGCGATTAACCGGTCAAGAACTNGTAGAATTGCGGCAAAAAACAGTATCATTCATCTTTCAAGAAGGAAATCTTCTTCCAAATTTGAACGCTAGAGATAACGTTGCCCAACCACTAAGACACCAGGGTGTGTCTTCAAAGAAGGCTCTAATGTATGCTGATGCAATGTTGACGAAGCTAGGTATGGGACACCGTGCAAAGGCACTTCCAGCCATGCTTAGCGGAGGAGAACAACAGCGTGTTGCTATTGCTAGGGCGTTAATAACTCAACCTAGGTTGATTTTAGCTGATGAACCAACAGGAGCATTAGATCCTGTTACCAGCAGAGAAGTTCTTGCTTTGTTCAAAGACTTACATNAAAACGATGGTGTCTCTTTCTTGATAGTAACTCACTCAAAAGAGGTAGCAGCGTTCGCAAATCGTTCTCTAGAACTTCGTGATGGAAGATTTGTAGCAGAGCATGGAGAGGCTGTTGACGTAGAAAACCTGGCAAAAGATCGGGAATTAATAATCGACGAAACTGGAACAGTGACTTTACCACCGGACTTGTTAGTNAGGCTCGGTGGAGCGGGTAGGTATACTGTAGGTAATGTGAACAGCGGATATATCTCGTTACAGGGTGAATCTATCCAAAGTATGGGCAAGATGNTTCTAGCGTCTTCCTGTCCTGCTTGTAAATACGAATATGGCGATAGTAATGACCAAGAGTGTCCGACATGTGGAGCAACACGTCCAATGGTGGAGGCGTGAGATTGACTNTATTCAAGATATCAGGAATCCTCGAAACAATTTCAACAATATCACTATTTTTTATCGCCATGCCTCTGAAATATATTGGCGGAAACGAAATTTTAGTCAAAATAATAGGGCCAATTCATGGCTTCCTCTTCATCCTTTACTGTGGTCTTGTATGGTGGGAGCAACACAAAGGGCGGATGCCTTCTAACCTNGCCATAAAAGGTATGTTGGCAGCAATTCCTCCNGGCGGCCCTATATGGTTCGATAGGAAATATTTGCACAACAATGAACAAGGCGAATANCCGTTCAATATAGGCGTTAAGTCAAATTACAACCTACACCATCATCGACCATGGCCGAAGTTTGGGTTGTGGATTCTAACTGTTTCATCCACGTTGGATCGATGGCTCCAAAGGGCTTTCTTGAAGATTTGAAGAAAATTCTCAATGCTGAGGATTCCTCTCTGTACGTGACACCAGGTGTTCACAANGAGGTNAGAACCGTTCGATTTCAAAGATGGCCCGGCCAGCCTAACCTGTTAGATGAAATTCGAGACCTACTAATCACAGTAACCGTTGATGANGCAGAGGTAAAAGCATTGGCAAAACATATCGGTGAAAAGGCGTCTCCACAAGATGTCGATTTATCTNTGATGATTTTAGGATCGAAGTTAGCACACGAAGGTCACAAAGTAACTCTTGTTTCAGACGATTATAAGATGACGACTACCGGGGAAAAAGTCAACCTAAATTTTGAAACATGTCCGCCATCNACTTTNNTGCAAAGGCTGGCAGANTCNGGTAATTCTGGACAGNGAACTAGAATGAGGAGTCTATCACGAAGAGTACGGGCTGCTGAAATGAGGTATGCGATAAGTAGAGCAGGCCAATACGATGTACAAGCAAAATTGACTTGGATGGTTGACTCATTATTGTCATCAAGGGTTCCATTAGCCGAAGAAAGCGAGGAAATTACAGAGGTTGACGAAACCAAATTAATCTCTGGATTGATTAGGTCTATTCGTGGTGAAAAAGTCAAAAAATCCACGATGAATAAATTGGGTTCTTTACCCGAGATATGTGCACCAGTTGCGAGTTTGGATGAGCATTTATNGTCGATGATCAAAGACGGCAGTTCTGAAGATTTGAAGCATGCATATGACTCTTCAATAGAATTGCTTAGCGACGTCTTAGAAGTAACAGGATTAGGCCTTGCACCTCTTGGGGAGGAGTTAGCTGAATTGGCTCATCGGGCAATGTCTGGTAACCTGTATCGCATGGAATCGGCGCTTGGTATGCTAGCAAAGATGTCTGGTAANCTGAAATTGGCTAAANTACATCTNTCNAGGGCTCTATCTATTGCAACACTTGTTGATGACGTTGGCGCCGAAATGCGAGCCATGCATCAATTAGGTCTGCTAGCGCTCGCAGCGAATAATTGGAACCGTGCAGCAATGTTATTTGAGGCAGCAGATAGACAANCCCAAACTATTGGTGCGAACAGGTTANCNCATCTNATTCTAGCAGGTGCATCTCGCCATATTGAGGGAGACCNTGAACTTGCTAAGGCCCACATCAAATCAGCGGGCAATATTGTTTCCACAGACAAATNATCGGCAACCCACGTGTTGACGAGTGTTGGAAATTCATTGCTAGCGATAGACTGCCCCGGTTTGGCAATAGAAGTACTNGATGAAGCGATGGAATGCGCAACAGAATCAAAGCAAAATGAAAGCATGGAAATGTTAGCCGAAATGCTTCTTCTATCCAACACAGCGATGACAGAAAAAGAACAAATGCAGTACGAGGGTTTGAGACAGCTTCTAGATCGTTTGAATACAATAACAGGAGACGCTTCACAGGAGTTCGAATCGCAAATATCNAACATCGATGAAAAGGCAGAACAGCTGTCTAAACCACTTGACGAGACGTGGAAGGAATGGCAACCAGTATCTAGACTANTACCTGAACAATCNACCCTCACAATAGTTAGAGTAGATGAGGATGATAGTGGTAGAGTTTTACTGGTTTCTCATCATCCAGAAATAGGTGCAATCGGACTGTGGCTACCTGAAGGGGGTGTTGACGCTTCACCAGGAAGTACAATTCAGATTCATGAATCAAGAATTAAGGTTGCTCCCCCGACAGATAATTTGAGAGATATTCACAATATACGTGGAATTGTTGCTGTTGAGGACCCCGATGCTATTTCTTTCAAAGTCAAGACTGATGATATAATCAGCGATGAAATATAATCCCTAAATATCCATTTTTTCCTCGTGGTTTATCTGGAATGAGGCGGGGCATGTGCTAACCCCAAAAACNCTGTAAAATGGGCACCANCCAAACACCGAAGTTGTNACCGTCCAAACTCCAAATAGTAAAAAAACGATTTCCCAGGCCGAGCTTGAAATGTAATCAAAAAGGACAACTCCAAGGCCTGCTAGCAAGCGTAAGGCCCTATCAATTAGTCCAATATTCACTGCCAAAACCTCGATTCTTGTACGGAATCCTTAGAATTCATTACTTATCAATAAATGTTTGATTAGCAAAGCAAGGATATTGCAATCGAACAGTAATATAAATATCAACAGTGAAAGGTTATGTTATGACTTCCTATCTGATAGTCGGGGGTAGTAGCGACATTGCACGCATCGTTGCCAAAAAATTACTCGATACTGGAGCGGCTGTCACATGTCTTGCTCGTGATACATCTCGTCTTGAAGACCTTGCAAGNTCGGGGGTCACAGTAATTCAAGGCGATGCACTTGATTCAAATTCGATATCCGAAGCAATTTCGACTGCTGCAGATAAGGGTGATGGAATAATTGCGGGGGTATCACACCTTGTTGGGTCAATCGCAATCAGNCCTCCTCATGCCCTGAGTATTGACGCATTCAACGAAGTGATTTCTACCAATCTAAGTAGCGCTTTTCTGACGTTGTCATTGTGCGGTAAATCNATGTTAAAGATGGGTGGTGGAAGGATGGTTTTCACTTCTAGTGTAGCGGGTAGTTTGGGTCTAGTAAATCACGANGCGATAGCNGCTGCAAAAGGTGGAGTTGAATCTATGGTGAGGTCTGCCGCAGCCACTTACGCCAAAAGGGGAATCAGAGTTAATGCTGTAGCACCAGGTCTTACTGATACAAGATTAGCTGCTACAATTCTCCGTTCAGATGCTATTCGGGAAGCCTCAGCACAGATGATTCCTCTGAAAAGAATTAACGAAGCAGAAGAGATTGCGTCTACTATCTTTTGGCTATTGACAGGAGCACCTGACAACCTTACCGGCCAAATTATGCACCTTGATGGTGGCATGTCACAAATTTTAGCGTGAGGGATCTAGCATGACTTGGTACTTTGCAATCAAACAATCCAAACTTAAGCCAGGGCAAAAAAAGATGCTAACGGTTGCAAAACAACTTATCTTGATAGGACAAACTGACGAAACATACTTTGCAACAGAAGCACTTTGCAGACACATGCGCTGGCCTTTGGCCTACGGCGCCAAAGTAAAGGACGACTGTATACGATGCCCGCTACACCAAACCACTCACAAAATAGGAGATGGTTCATTGGTCGATTGGTCACCTTTTCCGTTGTTTCCTCCCTACGGCAAACTTGTTGGTAAAATGAGTAAGCAGAAAGATTTGAAGGTGTACAGTACGCGAATAACTGATGGTAATATCGAAATAAAAATTGCTTAGGTGGTAATCATGGGGAGAATTCTATTACTTGCAATAACGATTTGTGTTGTCGCAAGTTCAGTAGTCTCAGCCGATGTAGGAATACAAAATTCCTCAGATGAAGAAGGACTGCATTTCGCCGGTTATGCAATGCTCTTCTTCGCATTTTTGGGCTGGGGCTTTTTCCTGTGTTTGGTAGGAGTTGCAGCATACTTAGCTATTCGTCAATTCAGGCAACCAAAGAGGCCAAGGAATCCAGTGCGTTGTAAGTAAAAATCCTCCTTTTGGCTCAAAAGCCTGGATAACTGATTATCAAGTTCTGGCAGATCTTTGTCTACATCACTTGACTTTGCTTTATGTTGTCAGAGGTCCCTATGTGTTGTTCAACAGTTCTTTCCAGAGGTTGAATATTGATTGTGTTTATTGTAGTCTCAGATAGAGATTTTTGGGCTTCAGTCATGTAGTAAAAAGCGACATTTTCTGGGTGTTCTTCACCCTTCGACAATACAGACATAACTGCAGAAATAGATTTCCTTGAAAGGGGGGCCCTCTCATAAAGGAAAATTTGGTTTTCATTGTGGAACTTTTCTAATTTGGACTCTGTCCATCCGGTCATTCCAATTGTATGCCATTTATGGAAGAATTGAACCCTTGCAAAAAAGTGCTCAACTTGGTACGGGTCGGTTAGTTTACCTTCATCAATCACGGGAATGTGGGGGTATAACGTGGTGAATACCTTAGCAAACAGGCCAGAACCATCTTGCACTGCTTTTGGGCTATCACCACGATATACCTTGACTCTCTCAAGGCCAAAGACTGGGGAATCCTTTGAGAAAACAAAACCACTGATTCCAGATGCAACCAACTCGTCTGATTTTTCTTCAGCATACTTGGCCATGGCTTCTGTGTGGTCTTCACCGTTTTCTGGATTAATGAGCGATATCCTTTCTCGGTCTTTGATTAACCTCAGTGCTGAACTTGACACCCCCATGCCTAATTCAACCTCCGGGCAGACTTCGACCAATTCAAACGATTCACTCCAGTCCTGGTTGAGATCCCTAAACTCAGCATTTTCGCCATCACGACGAATCCTTTTTTTGAGGAGACAAGAACATACAGCAAGTTTAGGGTTTCCTGTCATGAAAGGTTCCCCTTTACATGGCTATATGAAGGCCCGTTTTTCTCAACGCTCAATACAATAGGGGCAGGAGACTCCCCGTACGAATTTAGGGCTTGCTGCTTGTTCAGGAGTTAAAGGCTCCCTGCAGGCCCAGCAGACTTCAGATGTAGTTTGGTTTAGTTCACCGTCGACACCGACTCTGCGGTCAAACACGAAGCATTCCCCATTCCAGTGTGCGCCTCCGGTTTCTTCGAAATAGTTCAGAATCCCACCATGGATTTGGTATACTTCTTGGAATCCTTCATTCATCATGACAACACTCGCTTTCTCACAGCGAATTCCTCCAGTGCAGAACATCACGACTGGTTTATCTTTTGGAATTTCAGATTCAGATATAGCTTTTGGGAATGCACGAAATGTCCGGATATCTAGATCAACAGCACCTTCAAATGTTCCCATTCTTATTTCGTAGTCGTTCCTTGTATCAAGTATAGTAACATCCTTACCCTCATCTAACCACTTCTTGAATTCAATAGGATTGATGTGTTTACCCGTGAATTCGTGAGGCTTTACGCTAGGATCCCCCATGGAAATGATTTCCTTTTTCAGGCGGACATTCATTTTTCTAAATGCACATTCATCCGATTCAGAATACTTGACCCATAAGTCTTCGAATCTTCCATCTGATTTTATGTGTTCAACGAAGATATCTATCTTGTCACGTGGTGCTGAGAGGAAAATGTTGATTCCCTCAGGGGATAGTAGGATTGTTCCGTAAATTCCGTGCGAGTCACAGAACTCTTTGAGTGGTGTTCGCAATTCTTCAAACTCTGGCATATCAAGAAACTTGTATGCAGAGATATTTGTCCACATAATATCACTTCAAGCCACTTTCACGCCGTCTGGCCACAGAACTAAAATCAAGGTTTGTCCTCTTGTCCTTGGGGTATGGGATGCGCCTTTGTCCATCCAAACGATAGAGCCCTGAGGGTATGTTCCATCTTCATCCCAGACTTCCCCTTCTAGAACTAGGTAACACTCTCCCCCTGGATGGCTGTGAGGCATGAAAGCATCAATGTCAACATCGCTTTTTACATCATAAAGTACGAGCGATGTTGGACCTTCTCTTGCAAGTTTGCCAAGGCGTACACCATTGCCAAAGTCTTTCCATCTCACATTCTCATCGATCCATTGTCTATCTACACTCATCTTGAGCCACTCAGACAGTTCATGAGAAAACGGCATGATTCCTCCAGAAATTCATTTATGTTTAGCATTTTGATTGGCGAAAAATCATTTAGGATGTTTTCTTACCACCTATTGGTCGAGATGCGTAAGCAACGTGATTTACCTGTTACTATGTATCGAATTTTGTTATACATATCNAGAATGAAGAACTCAAATGATGATTCCAGAAGGCTAGTTCGTATTGAGAGAGCTACAGGAATAGATCGTAAAGAATTACGCATTTATTTGGAAAGGATGGAGGCTAATGAGTTGATAGAATCAATAGATTCTGGAAAAAAAGGTCGCGGCGGGCATCCAATAATTTGTTGGAATATAACGGAGCCTGGAAGAATGTGGCGTTCAGATATAGGGAGATTCATTCAACTCGGTCAGCGATTGGGATTTTATCCGGAGTCATTCTTTTATCTTCCCTCGGACGGATTTTAGGAGGTTCTTTTACCCCCTAAACAATTCCTCTCCCCTATATATCAGAAACCGATATCAGGATATTCATGGCCGACAAGAAGAACCCTGTTGATAAAACAACTAAGGGCTTGACATCGTTGATTGATGAGTTTACCAGTTCGATCAAGGAATTAGTAAACGCAGGCGAAGAGACTGTGATACACCTTGCAGTAGGAGGCGGCAGAGCCATATCTGCCGTTGTGGACGCTACTGGAACGGTGACAAAGGTTGCAGTTGAAACCGCATCCAATGTTGTCGGAGCAGTTGGTGGGGGGGCTTATCGCGCCGTAAAAAATCTGACAAAAGGAAATAGTGAGGAGGAAGATGAATGATAGGAAGAACATTGTTGTTGACAGTAAGCGTTGCAACTTCAGCATTTGTTGCTGGGGCTGTTACTAGTGGTTTCAAACATTACTACCAACGCTTTGCGGAAGAAGAAGACATGAATGACGGAACAGTAACTATGGTAGAAATAGTATCTGACAAAACAAAGAAAACCAGGGGGAAGAAGCAATGATACCAATTCTAATGGGAGCTGTTGGAGTACTTGCTACTACGATCAATGCAGTTGGAATAGGAGCAACTGCTGGCATGGGTTACGGTCTTGGCCGAAAGTACGGTAGGAAGATTTGCGAGTTGGCTGAAAGTGCTGAGGCACGCTTAACAGGATTTATCTCAAAATCATCAGAGTGATTCAATAATAGGCAATTCGTGGGATGGATGTGGTAGAACCAATTTCTCTTCCTGAGTTCCCGCCAGGAAATGTTTGGGATTTGTATATACTATTCCTATTTATTCCATTTATACTCAGGTTTTTACTTTTGACCAGACCGTTCTACCGTGTAACAAAACAGCTTGTTCCTCATGGGAAATGGTTCTTCAAGCAAATCAGGGAATTACCCATAAAAGGGCTTGGCATAATTGCTTTCAACGAAGTTATGGCGTTCTCTATGCCTATATTTTTGGTTCTAGTACTCCGTATATTTTCTGGCGGATTGGGGTGGGAAACCTGGGAAGATACTCCTTATATCGGTTTACTATTCCTTGTATTTTTGAGCATACTTTGGATAACCTTTGATTTATTCAGAATTTATCGAGTTAGAAGAATGCTTTTAGCAATAGAAAAGCAAAATATAGCCAAACTACGAAAATACGCTGATGCGGGATTAGGTGTTAGAAATTGGTTGAAGAAGTTCTCCAAGAAAGACGAGACTGAAACTGAGAAAGCAAAAAGAACTGGCACTTCTGTTGGCAAGAAAATAGGCAGGCTGATGCTTCTTAGACGCTTAACACCAGCAGGTTTAGCAACCGCAGTAGCTACTGGTGCTGCAGTAGAAGCAGCCAGAATGGGTGCAGGAAAAGTCAGCGATATGATTGATGATAAGATGCAACAAGAATTTGACAAATTAGCAGCATCAAATACAGACACTCTTCTTGTCCTTCTTTTGAGAGATTTCGTTATGGGCCTCGCACCATTACTGGCATTGTGGCTAATTCCTGCGCTATTACCTTGAGAAGATTGAAGAATTATAGTCGCCGCCCTAAGCATGAGACACATGGCAACTCTCATTCTTATGCGTCACGGACAATCCATGTGGAATGCGGCAAATTTGTTTACAGGCTGGGTAGATGTTCCGTTAACAAACAAAGGAATTGAAGAAGCAATTGAGGGAGGAAAAGAGATTTCTTCTTTACCGATAGACGAGGTTCACGTTTCTACTCTCGTGAGAGCCCAAATGACAGCAATGCTTGCATTAGCCCAGCATGAATCTGGTAAAACTCCGATATTTCAATACTCAAAAAATGATGATTCAATGAGTGAAAATGAGTCGCGGATGGTAGAATGGGCGCAATCTAATGATACTGGAGAAAACACAATTCCAGTATACGTTTCATGGCAACTAAATGAGCGTATGTATGGCGACCTGCAAGGCCTTGACAAGCAGGAGACAAGAGATAAATTCGGCGATGACCAAGTCCACATTTGGAGACGTTCATACGATGTCCCACCACCAAATGGGGAGTCGCTGGAATTAACAGCGGCGCGAACAATACCTTATTTGCAATCGAGCATCATAAAATCCCTAGAAGAAGGGAAAAATGTGTTTGTTGCTGCTCACGGAAATAGTCTTCGCTCAATGGTGATGAGCATCGAAGGCCTATCCAAAGATGAAGTCTTAAAATTGGAAATACCTACTGGAAAACCGATCGTCTACGATAGGATTGACGGTGGCTGGCAACGACGGTGATGAATTGGCAAATCGTCCATTGATTCTCGCTCCTCTAATCTACATCGCCTGCCTTATCGGCATGAACATAATGTCCATGCCTCTTGCGCCAGATAATATGCCCGAAGAGTGCCCCGAAAATTCAAGGAATTGTGATCATCGCCAGATTATGATTAACGTAAGCGACGATGAGTTGCACAAGGCGATGGAGGATTGGGTGGATACCCGAATTTTTACCGCATCATTTAGTGAAGGCCATATTGTAGACAGAACGATGTTTGCGCAATTTCCGGATGATGTAACTTATGAGAACAATTGTGGTTGGATTGAGGTTCATAGTGAGTCTAGAATAGGGGGTTCAGATTTTGGAGTAAATTCAGATAGGCTTGACGACCTTGAAGATTTCTTGGAATCCTATGAATTCGAAACCACGTGTCAATAAGCGACACCCTCATCGTTGACAAATACCACATTTACCCCTAGCCCCGCTTTATGAAATGCTATTAGCTCGAGTGAGTGTATTCTATGGCCCGTAGGTGCAATACCCAGCACTTGTCGCTTATCCTTTCTCGAGAAAAAGGATTTTTTCTCACCAATTATCCTACGCTCACCCTCAATGTCGTCAAACCAAGGTAAAGGTCCCTCGGGCGAGAATTCAATTCCAAGGATCAAATCTACACCATCAGTCGATTGTGCAGCATCCGCATCTGCATGTGAGGGTATTGCCGGACAGTTTGGATGAGTGTGTAACCAGTGGGTAAATCTACCAGCTCTTGGTCCTCTATCGCTGCCAAATACCTCATCAGTCCATTCTTCTGGGAGATGATGGACTGAGAATGAATCCCCTCTATTAACCATCTTTGCCTCATGAATTCTGTAGCCTTGTCCCGCAAACAAATTTGTTTTCATGTTGTCTCCTTGAAATTCTAATTCGACTTCTGGTAGGTTTCTATTTTTCGAGACATCAAGGCCTACTAATATTTCATCTGGCAAGGATTTCAGAGCCCAACCCAGTATTTCTTCAAGAATACTGGCAGGAAAATGGACCTGAGCAACGTATTCATCTCTTCGATTATGTGACTCATCGTTGTATATTGCGACTGCATCTGCCAACCAGTCGCTCACCATGTTACGGCGATGAGGAACTCAGTGATGAATAAGTCGCAAAAATCGGACTCTTGTGGGAAACCCTTGAAAAACCACGCCGGGTAGAATTACACCATGGCGAAGAAGAGAGGTGGCTTTGGACGAATCTTCGGTGCCATAACCGGGAGTCCATACGAGCGCTTACTCAAACAAGTTGACAAGGTTGTATCAGAATCAGGAAACGATAGAGCGTTAGCAAAGACCTTGAGAAAATTAGTCAAAACAGTTACTAACCAATATGAGGAAGGTAATATCGATGAAGAAGAGCATGACCTCGTCGTTGAAGCAATAGAGGAAGTAGATCCAGAAGGGCGCACGTTCCCTAAATTAACCGATGATAGTGATGCGTTTTATGATGAGGGTGATATGCCGGATTCTCCTGAATTAAATTTAGGAAAACGCAAAAATTTAGACGAATTAATGAAATCTCAAGGAAATGAGTTCACTGGTTCATTTGGCCGCGATGAGTTCGAAGAATATAGGAAAACCATGGCGGCAGACTTCTACGCTGACTCTGACGATGCTATCGCTGCTGGCGACCACAACAAAGAGATAAGAACACAAAACAGAGTTTTTGCTGATGTTGATGATGGTATCAATCAGCTAAAGCAACAAATGGCTAAGGAAAGCGGCTTTGAAGATCCCACTACCGAGGAAGAGGACGAGAACTATTACACGGACGATGACGGTGTTGAGTGGTGGAAGGATGACGATGGTTATTGGTGGTACAGAGAGCCGGGCCAAGACGATTGGCAACCTCACGATTAATCCCAAATTTCTAAAGTCGGGATACTGAATTTCTCAATACCTATGTTTGCCCCTGCTTTTATCATGGCATTATTGGCCATGGTCGCAGAGCTCATCGCTATGATTATTTTTGGCCTTGTAAGATCTGAAGAAAGTAATCCTTTGAGCACATTAAGGCCTTTAGTGGGCGGCATGTAGTGGTCAAGCATCAGAATCTCAGGAGAAAAATCAGCGATTTTTTCTAGATAATTATCAGTATTCCAGTATTGCTTGAATTCANATTTAGACATGTCAACACCACCGCTGACAAGTAATGCTTCAATGTCAACAGAATCCTCGAATGCTAGGACCCTCATTCAACAGCATCCCACCAGTTTGGAACATCAAACCATTCAGGTGCGGTCTCTTCGTCTCTGTCAATCAAGGGAAGGCTGAGTGTTGATGAGGAGTCTATGTTAACCTGCATACCAATCGCTGCNCAAGGACTAGGCAAGTAGTCCATTCCAGATTCTGTTAATTCTATTCTAATTTCATGCCCTGCTGGAATTATGGCATCTATTGGATTGAATTCCATTTGCATATTGTACGTTGTAAATGGTGTGACTGTTTTTGCTTCATATCCACCATCACGGTATCTGACATCCATGGTTGCGTGTCCGATTCTCAAATTTTCTGTAGAGTCATACATTGTNGCAAATATCTGTCCNCCATCACAGAAACCTGTCGTTGCAGATAGGTGGAGTGTGGGTAAACCAGAGATGAATCTGTCATCGTCTGAGGCAGGGATTGTTACTGTAACGCTTGATGATGCGCTAACTGNACTTCCACTTNCTGTAGCCTCNTCTAGCGTGATTTCTTCCCAAGTCATATCCTCTGGNGGCCAAGTATCNTCAACGTGCCATCTACCGTCCTGTCTTTGCATCTGCACATGTAGTTCAGGCATCTGGNCGTTTCCTTTCAACCAATATTCAAACCACCAAAATAGGTCTACAGCCCAATCCATTCTTGTCATTTCAGGATAAGCTTCTGCACCAAACCCAGGGGATANTGCAGATTCGTGAGTGATAGGTTGGTCAGGATAATTGTGAGCCCACTGGCCCATNATCCCGCGAGCTGGAATCCCAGCATCCCGCATCATTTGGTATGTTGGGAATGCGTGATATGGGTCTACATTCCAATCCTGCATTCCCCACACTAGGTATACGCTACCCTTGTAATTGGCTAATACATCTGGGAGATGTCTTCTCTCATCCCAGTAATCATTCCATTCAGCACCACCATAATGTGCCCATAGATGGGTTGTAAATGGATTAAGTGGGCCTTGTAAATCATCCTGACAAACCCTCAATTCGTCGGTAGTAAGGTCACTTGTTGCTGCCCAATATGCAGCATCATATCCCAGTGCTCTGAACTCGCTGGAGCCATTGCGATAGAACATTTCCTGAACGCCGATAGAGCCTGAAATAGGCACAATTGTCTTCAGGTGTTCAGATGGATTTTGTGCTGCCTCCCAATTTGTCGTTCCAGCGTAAGATTTACCCATTAATCCAACATTCCCGTTGGACCAATTTTGCTTTCCTAGCCAGTCTACTACTGCTTGTATACCGATTTGTTCACCCAGGCCTTTTACATCTTGGCAGTGGGTTGATTTTCCAGTTCCAAAAGTTGAGGCTTGCGCAAGTGCGTACCCGTGCTGAATGAAATTTTCAAANACCCACTGACCAACACCACGGTCAGGAACTGTATTTGGGTTTGAATCATCACCCACACCGGGCATACCCTCCCCACCAAAGTCATAGTAGGGGTGTATNGTCATAATTGTAGGGATAGTTTCCCCATCTGCTAACTTGGGGACCCATAAAGCGACATGCATTACATCATCCTCTGGGAATCCCGCATCTTCTTCAGATATCGGCAATTCAACTTCTATGTAATGCTCAGTATAAGTCTGAACCTCATACGGCCCCTCAATCGGTATGGTTGATCTCTCACCGGTGAGATTGAGATTGGTCATTTTATGACGTTCGTGAATTGGAACTTCATACCAATTTGGNGTTTCTTTCGGNATAGAAACATCGTCNAATACATGTCCTANATTAGTTCCTAGCAGNAGAAAAATTACAGATACAGCAAATGTTGCTGCTAGGGTAATGTTGAGGGTGTTATCTGCCGAGCCTGGCACGATTTCAGCCTCGTAGATTTCATCCTCCATTAACACGGACGATTAGTCACTTCCTCATCAGCCTTCGCTTCATTAGTATCAATAATACAAATCCTCAAAGAGTGAATGCNCAAGGGNCAAGCATGGGCGAACAATTTACTGTTGCGGGCCAGACAATGCCGACGATTACTACAGCTTATGGTGGATTTTTGATTCTATGGGGAGTTGTAATTTCACAACTTTCTGATGCAGCGTCATTCACTTCTTACATCCCCTCATTCATGGGAATTCCGCTTCTGATTTCGGGGATTTTAGCAACTAAGATTCCAGAAAAGAGAAAATTATGGATGCACATCGCTGCCACATTTGGACTGCTTTGCGCATTAGGAGGTTTAGATTTCATGCGAGGCGTATTTAGTGATGA
This sequence comes from Methanobacteriota archaeon, assembly GCA_002720115.1. Taxonomy (GTDB): domain Archaea; phylum Thermoplasmatota; class Poseidoniia; order Poseidoniales; family Poseidoniaceae; genus MGIIa-K1. Next base: position 4,321 of record PBGS01000009.1, on the reverse strand, counting down.
GGGTGCGTTTGCTCTACCTGCAGCTGGTGCGTCCAAGTTGATGTTATTGGTCACAGGGTCAATCTATACCTACATCTGCGTTCAATCTTTCAGACATGCAAGGATGTCTAGAGAAGAATGATTTCATAGTTTTGACTTCTTAGGGTCAGACATGCGAGCCATTGCAGTTCTTCTCTGCCTGCTGCTAATGGCGCCGGTTGTTGGTGCCGATTACGAGACCGGAAATGAGTCATGGAGAGAGATTGAAGTCGATATGTCTAGCTGGGACGATGGGCCTGAGTTAGAAGGCTCACCAATGGATAATCCACGTCCGGGAGATGCAGTATTGAAGATTCAGGTTTCGTACAAGCCGAGTCATCTCGCATCAGAGGTTCAAGGTGAGATTGTAATTGAGCTGTTTGAAGAGTGGGCTCCGAATACGACTAAGAATATGATAAAGAATGTTGAAAACCAAATCTACAATGGGATTTTCTTTCACAGAGTAATCGACGATTTCGTCACCCAGGCAGGAGACCCGACTTGTAAGACAATCGGGATTTACCCTGCGACAAGTCTTGAATGCGGAAGTGGTGGAACAGGAGAAACCATCGACATGGAGCATAATGAAAATCTATCACACGTTGATGGAGCAATAGGGATGGCACGTAGTCAAGACCCAGACAGTGCCGATTCCCAGTGGTACATAGCAGAAACGGAGGCACACGGCCTAGATCCTGAAAATCGCGATGACGAAGGCTACGTGACTTTCGGTATTGTTCGCAATGGAATGAGTCACGTAAGAGCCATAGCAATGGTTCCGACCACAGACGACCCCTCAGGTGAAGAAATAGTTGTAAACCCTGCATCTTCAGCGGGACGGCCGATTTGGGAAGTCCACATTTCCAAAGTTGAAATGATTGGAGTTATACCTTTAGAGGAAAAGCCAGTCAAAGATGAGACTCAATCATTCCTTTCGACGACCGCAGGAAAGGTCACAATATCCGCAGGAGTGATTGTTGTTGTCGCACTTGGGTATGTGTTTTACGCAGGCAGTAGAGTGGACGAACCTGATGCGATTCTGTTGGACGATGAGTCTTAGGACAATTTCAAATCAAGCACAACATGCATGATTCTAGGACAATATTGCTTTACGATTTCAAGATGTAGTGCTGTAGCATTTTTTCCCGATGCAGTTGAAAACCACTCAGTGGTCTTTCGTGACCATTCTTCGATTTCATCCTCATGTACGTTCATGTGGATATGAATAACGCCTCCATCGGGTTTTAAGCATCGAATTGCGTTACCCCAAGCATTCATTGATGAAGGAATCAGGCCCAAAATAACCCTGTCCGCAACTCCCTTCAAATCTCTCATCGTGACTTTGTTGTCACCCTCATGGATTGTACATCTTTCACTCACATTGTTTCGTGCTAGACCTTTTTTTAGGCCTTCAATACTGTGTGGGTTAATCTCGCATGCGTGGACATGTCCAACTTCTGAATGAACCAATAATTGCAGGGTATAATATCCAATACCGCAAAACGCATCTACGATGATTTCTCCTTCAACGGGAAGACCTCCCATTCGCTTTCGCTCAGTTACGTTTCCAGACGAGTACATCACCTTTGTAACATCAAATTCGTACTCAACTAAGTTTTCTTTGTGAACGACCCATCCACTATCTCCATAGATTAATTGTAATTGAGAATCTCTAGTTTGATCTGGGCTGATCTCGCTTTGAATCCCAATTCTTGTAGCACCTAAGGCTTCTGCTACCTCCTTCATTGGCCAGTCGGATGTATCGGTTCCATCTTTGAAAATTACGATATCTCCTAATTTTTCCCAACCCTTTGGTGGGTTGACAATAATCTCTTTTAGTGATGTATGAGGGTTTTGCTTCTGGACTTTTTCAAACTCTAGCAAAATATCTCCACTCAATACCGGAATTGCGATTAAATCACCATGAGGCCTTGGTTTTAATTTATCATTTAACAAGCCATTGTTTTTGAGTTTTTCAAATTCAGAGGCGGCCAAATCTCGGTCGCAAAGATATGCGTAAGAGGTTGGCATATTGAGGTGTATGAGGCAAACCATGTTAAATGTCCCAGTCTACAGAGTATATGATAGCATGAATCGGCTACTTCCAATGTCACTGGTTTGTATTTTTGCAATATCAATTCTTGCACCCTTGGCAAGCGCATCAGGTATGCAAAGCTGCCAGCTTAACGGAGGAGTTTGTGACTCTTGGGATAAATCTGATGATGGTACGCAAAATCAACAGGACTGGGTTGAAGGGGTCTACGAGTTTAACCTAGTAGATACTTCCACAATAAATATGGAAATGACATGGGCCCTCAGAGAATATAATCGCTCGGTTTTGGGTATTATTCCAGGAGTGGATGCGGCCCTAGCGGCCGAGGGGTTGAGTGCTGATGATGGCGCACCTGCCGATTTGATAAGGAACTATTTTGACACTCCAACCGGTGCTGGTACACAGACTGTCAGAGATAAGTTGATTCTCGAGGTTAATGATACCATAGAAGAATTGTTGAGTAGTGGTTTTGGTTCTGTAAACTCGATAAATTCTGGTTATGTTAATTCAATTTCTAACTCGGGAGTGACAACATCTTGCTCGGACGACCCCGATACGGATACTGCGGCAGAAGCAGGACTAGCAAACAATGTGTTTGAGCCTCCTATCTGCTTTTCAGTTACAGCCAGCGTCTCACTAGCAACCTCAACCTTCAATCTTGGTAGCGTCGATTCTCTGACCCTTGAGAGAGTCTATCGAGGGATGCTTGTTATGGGTTCGGACATAACATCGACATTCGACCTATTCAGTGAGCCAGGCCACAATTCAACATTCATCATTAATCCTCCAGACTTTGCTACTGTCAAATCTACAGACTCTACAGGTTTTAGAATAATCAAGTCAGGTCCGCCTTCGTACATGGCGGCTCAATGGCCAGTGAATAATTTAGACGCGCCATCTGGTAGAGATAGAATAACAAGAGAGGTTGCGGTTGAAATTGGTCACCGAAACTCTACTCAGACTAGAAGTGTCGATATATCGCCAGAAGATACTGGCGTGACTCTGAGAGTTACTTTAGACATGTCAGATCAAGATGCTGCTTTTGTTGAGATAATCGCAGGCATAAATCACATAGATGCGTCTACGATGTCGGACTGGGGCATTTCCTTAGTCGACGTAACAGAAAATGCCAAAATACCCTGGGTGACTTCTGATGGGATCAGATTAGCATACCATAGCGATTTAGTAGACCTGAACAGTTTCACCGACAATTTCCCGATGGATTTAGTATCAGATGCAATTCAAGACTCCGTTCCAGGTGTTGAAGATATAGCTCTAAACGATGCATCTTTGGTTTCAAATTCTGCTGAAGCCGGAATTTCTGGTGCCAACGGTGGGCTAAATTATACGCATCCTGCTTGTCCAGAAACACTGCCTCCAGGAACACAGGTGTACTACTGCATCGAAGGCAGTAATGCCATGGACGGCACTCACCCGATTTATTTGAGATCAACCTCCAATACATTCCAACTGCGCTTCTTGGATTTGCTGAAGCAAGAAGTGGATGATTCAACAGGTGTTTTGGATGTAATTGAAGAGAGTGATTTCCAGAGATTACTAGATTCAGGACTAACTATCGATTCAGAATTCGGTCAAGATTTGCTGCAGGATATGATTCCAGCCGACCTTCCACCAGCAGAACTAACTCTCGAAGTTATCTTACCGTACTGGATGTCGACGTCTACAGGGGACAATTCAATAGTCCTCGTAGAGAGAACTAACGGACCTGATGATTATTCAATATCAATTTCAGATCCATCATCTTACGATCCACGTCATGCAATTATGGATTCAAATGGCGAGATGATATGTTCCGCTGATGAAGCAGATTGGTCTTGCGTAGATTTAGATGTAGAGTTAGATATAAGTGAATTAAATTTCAATGAGTGGGGCCCAAGTATTGACCTCACAGCATCTTTTTCTGCGGCTCTGGAAGTTTACAGAATCAAGGTTCCGGATGAAGTTCTAGATGAACTGAAATCTGACAACACCTCTGTAAGTCTTGAGGTAATACCGTCTGACTTGATTAGACTCGGTCTTGACATAACTGAGCGAATGCTTGAACCGCCTACTAAGGAATATGATTTGGGAAGTGGTGATGATACTTCTATAGAGTTCACTATCGATGGTCTTGAGGAAGCGGTAAGGGAGATTGGGAAGCAACAGACAGAAAAATTACACAGGGAGGCAGAAGATTACTCTGATGATAATGATGGTGTGGAAATAGATTTCTCCGGAATTGAGATTATC
>PBGS01000008.1 GCA_002720115.1 Methanobacteriota archaeon | reverse complement strand
CAAGGAAACAGATACGGAAGACGATCCATACAGCGCATCACGTGGATTTTGGTATTCCCACATAGGTTGGATACTGGTTGAGGAGGAGAAGTTCCAAAACGATTTTTCAAATGTAAAAGATTTACAAGAAAGCAGGATTATCATGTGGCAACACAAACACATATTCCTGATTGGGGCATTATCTGGATTGGTACTTCCCGCTCTAATAGGAGGCATATTTGGTGGTATCCCTGGTGCCGCCGGTTGCTTTGCTTGGGCTGGTTTGACAAGGGTTGTTTTCGTGCACCACGGTACGTTCTTGATTAATAGCGCCGCTCATATTTGGGGTACGCAGCCATATTCTGAAGAAGACTCCAGTAGAGATTCGTTTTGGTTGGCATTCCTAACCTTTGGCGAAGGGTATCATAACTTCCATCACACATTCCAGGCAGACTATAGAAATGGTCACAAGTGGTACCACGTAGATCCTAGCAAATGGTGGATTAAGATGTTCAATTTAGTTGGATTAAACTCTAACCTCAAACTTACACCAAAACACACAATCGAGGTTGCTAAAGTTAACATGAANTTCAAGAAATCTGCTAANAGATTGNAAAAGCGNAATATTAGTGTACACAAATTTGAAAANAGACTTCNATATTGTAGAAATCANNTNAAATCATANTTATACGACCTGCAAAGAACTAAGAAGCAACTCAAAAACAAAGCAAAAAAGTCAAATCAAGCGTTGAAACANAAAATAACCGAATTGAAGACCTCATGTCGAANTGTGAAAGACGATTTACGAGAATTATTCAAAGAAATGAAATTTGAATATAGGAAGGCTAAGTTAATACTCTAANCAGCACACAGCAGACTATTTGNTAATCGAACTGGTAGTCGATTTGATAAACCCCTTCAAGGTGGAGAGGNTGGACGAGAGTCAGGTGATTCACCATGGGCCGTAAAGAAGACAACATCAAGAAGGCAACAGAAGTTATGCACATTCTACCTCAAATCAGGAATCTATGTATTGCTGCTCACATTGACCATGGAAAAACCACTTTATCAGATAACCTGATTGCNGGCGCTGGTATGATGAGCGAGGATCTTGCTGGTAAAAGTAGGGTACTTGATTTTGATGAGCAAGAGAGCGCACGTGGTATCACAATCAACGCAGCATCAGCATCAATGGTGCACAATGTAGAAGGAACAGACTTCTTAATCAACCTCATTGATACGCCAGGGCACGTTGATTTCGGAGGGGACGTTACCCGAGCAATGCGTGCTGTTGATGGATGTTTCATATTAGCCTGCGCAGTAGAAGGACCAATGCCACAAACTGAGACTGTTGTCCGTCAAGCACTGAAGGAGAAGGTTAAGCCTGTTCTCTTCATTAACAAGGTAGACCGCCTAATCAACGAATTGCAAGTAACTCCTGAAGACATGATGGAGAGGTTCAAGGAAACCATCACCAAGGTCAACAAGCTGATCCGCCAATTCGCACCGGAGGAGAAAAAGAAGGAGTGGCAAGTCAGTGTAGGAGATGGCACAGTTGCATTTGGTTCTGCATACCACAATTGGGGTATTACGGTTCCATACATGGCAAAATCTGGTATCTCNTTCAAAGACATATTCGAGTATTGTCATAATGAACAACAAAAAGAACTTGCCCAAAAAGCNCCAGTTCACGAAGTACTNCTAGACATGGCGGTAACAAAACTCCCAGGACCNGTTGAAGCTCAACCTTATCGTATACCAAANATCTGGACAGGNGATCTAGANTCCACANTTGGAAAGGCTATGATGAGTTGTNATCCTGAGGGAGAATTGGCAATGATGATTACCAAAATATGGATGGACCCGCATGCTGGAGAAGTGGCTGTNGGTAGACTCTATTCAGGTGCNATAAANCAAGGTGAATCNGTTTATGCAATAGGAGCTGCAAAGGCNGAGCGAGTTCAACAAGTCAGCATGATGGTTGGAGGAGACAGAATNACTGTTCCAAAGGTAGTTGCAGGAAACATCGCAGCTATNACGGGCATACGATCTGCTGCTGCCGGTGTGACTCTATCAAGAGATAAGGATTTCACACCATTCGAAGCTATCCGACACTACTCCGATCCCGTGGTTACAGTCGCAGTTGAGCCAAAGAGTATGAAAGACCTTCCAAAATTCATTGATGCATTGAGGTCATTAGCAAAATCTGATGCTTCTTTACAAGTTAGCACAAATCAAGAAACTGGAGAAGCACTTCTTGCTGGAATGGGAGAACTTCACTTGGAAATTACCGTTTACAGGCTCGAAGAAGAGCAGAATATCAAAGTAAAGGTAAGTCCACCCATCGTTGTTTATCGCGAATCGGTCGAAGGCAATAACAAGGGGAGAGCATTTGAGGGGAAGTCTCCTAACAGACACAACCGTTTCATGATGGAATGTGAACCTCTGCCAGCAGAAGTAATATCTGCACTTAGAGAAGGCCACTTTGGAAATGGAACCATCAGATCTGGTGACGCTAAAGAAACCGGTAACAAATTTGGAGAGTTTGGTATGGACAAAGACATGATGCGCAAGATATATGCTATTCATGACACAAACGTTCTAGTGAATGACACCAAAGGTATACAGGGTCTACACGAAACACGGGAACTAATTATTGAGGCTTTCAATGAAGTGTGCAAGAAAGGGCCAATCGCTGATGAACCTGTAACTGGTATGATGGTAAGGCTTGTTGACGCCAAACTGCACGAAGACGCTATACACCGTGGACCTGCACAGACTATTCCTGCTGTAAGAAATGGAATCAAAGGTGCCATGATGAGAGCACGCACAGTGATAATGGAACCCATGCAAAGATCCCATGTGAGTGTTCCCAACGACTGGTTAGGACAAGTTACGCGTGAAATAACAAACAGAAGAGGAATCATTGAAGATATGCCATCAGAAGGCGAGGCTACAACCGTTATTGGTACATTACCTATTGCTGAAACGTTCGGATTTTCAAATGATATACGTGCTGCATCACAAGGTCGTGCTGTTTGGAACTCTGAAAACACAGGGTTTGAAATGCTTCCACCACAATTATTTGACAAGGTTGTCGGTGAAATTAGAACACGTAAAGGATTGAAGCCAGAACCAAATCCAGAGTCCTATTACGCAGACTAATNAAAAAATCTGAAATCATACATTTGGTGTGATTGTTTATGTCAATAGTACTAGGAATATTCATTTCCAATGGTGGTGTTCCAAAACAGGCTGTAGAATCAGCCGAGATAACAAAACATGGTGTTGTTGGAGATAGTCAAGCAGATACTAAGCATCATGGTGGTGAAATGCGAGCAGTTTGTGTGCTTGAGAACGAAGTCTTAACAAAATTACAAGGAGAGGGCCACCCCATTATGCCTGGAAGCACAGGAGAAAATATTCTTGTTCAAGGATTCAATCTTGCTATAGGTAAAACCTTCAAAATAGGAACTGTTGAGTTGGAGGTCATGTCTGCTGCAACACCTTGTAAGACTATTTCTGAATCATTCACAAACGGAGACTTCAATAGAATTTCAAATAAGAAACACCCCGGCGANACCAGGTGGTATTGCCGAGTAATAAATCCGGGGATAATCAATAAATCCGTTTAAGTTGATAATCAGTTAATTCTCTTAAAGCACGGATAGCAGGATTTTGTTCTAACCTGTCGAGGCAATCATGTGCTTTGCGATGGTAAGACTCCGCTTTAGCCTTAGCATAATCAATGGAACCCAAATCATGTAGTGCCTGGTGACCACGCTCTACCTGTTCTGTGGTAACATCCTCGCCCTTTCCTAAAACTGAGAGAAGATCATCTTTCGATTGAGATGGTGGCTGCCTTAATGCGTGGATTACCATCAATGTCCTCTTACCTTGAGCAACATCGCTACCACAGGGTTTACCCAAAGTATCTGAGTCAGATAATACATCTATCAAGTCATCCATCAATTGGAAACATAGCCCTAGTGCTAACCCCCAATCATGCATGCATTCAACGACATCTTGGTCTGCACCTGCTAGATGAGCTCCCACTTCAGCACAAGTCAGGAACATAGCGGCAGTTTTACCATGAATCATTTCAATATACTCCTCTTCTGAAACCAGATCTCTGCTCTCAAATTCTATGTCTTGCTGCTGCCCTTCACTACACATTCTAACCATTCTACCAATGCGTTTGACNAGGAATGGCAGTAGTTCAGGTTCGAGTCCTTCAGCGACAGCCATAGCCTCAAATGCAATCGCTAACATAGCATCTCCGGCATTTATTGCTGTAGGAAGATCGTACGCTTTGTGAACAGCAGGACGTCCTCTGCGAACGTCATCATCATCCATTATATCATCATGAACCAAGGTGAAATTGTGAATTATCTCTATAGCAGCGCCCACATCCAAAAGTCCTGAATGTGTATCGCCAACGGCCTTCGCAACCAACCAAGGAAGAGTTGCTCTGAGTCTCTTTCCGCCACCCTCGATTAGATGCATCATCGCACCAGATAATCTATCTAGCTTGGTATGGGTGAGAGCTCGCTCTATACGAGATTCTACGAGATACTTGATTTCTGACATACTTACGGCAAGGTCAGCACCGATTGCTGTTGGTAGCATGTGACTCACATCTCCCATATCGTGAATAATGTCATCTGATTTTGTACACCCAGGTCGCCACCAATCATCCGTCATTATTCTGGTTGCTATACATCGGAACCATGGTGCGATTACGTTTTCAGGGTCATTGGCAATCAACATGTCTTCTAGTTCTGCTTTAGAGACCCATTTGACTGCGTCAACTTCATTGGGATTCGGTTTTAATTCAACATCAGCGTGTATCACTAGACAGTGGTCGACCTCTCTCTCAATCCATTCTTCATCTTGCCTAGATTGATACCTCATTCTTGTAACAAAATCAAAACTATCTACAGGTACTTGCGATGGATGGATACCAAGTTCTTGTTCTAATTTCCTAATTGCAGCACGCTTTACTCCTAAAGCGTCCTTCAACTCCATCTCCTCTTCAGAGTGAAGTGGATGTGAACAACAAGAATTTGCCCAAACATTTGGGAAGGTAATTTTGTGAGAAGCACGCTTTTGTAGTAGAAGTCTACCTGATTTATCGAACAATAAGACGCTGAAAGCCCGATGGAATTTGCCTTCCTTGTAATGCGCATCAAACTTAGAGATGGGTCCAATTACCTGATCTTGTTCGTTAACTTGTACTACTGCCTCGGACATCAAAACTTCTTGGGTTGCATCCGTACCCTCCAAAACAGTAGAGGCCTCAGTAGTCACTTTTACTGTCGGAACATCACCTATGGCATATCCGGACATCAACTCACCTGTTACGTCCTTCCGCGTCCACTAAATCAACAGTTCCCTGACACAATTTTTGTGCCCACCACAGATTTACCGTGAATTGCGTCCAAAACTCTCTGCGGATATTCACCGTTTACAATAATGACATCAATCCCTTTTTCTGCAATCATAGCCCCTCTTTGAGCTTTTAAACCGATTCCTCCTGTTACATCGATTGCAGATGCGTGTTCACCCTCAAATTCCATATCAGGACTCCAAACCTCAATCAAATCTTCCGAACTTGCACGACTTGGCGGAACTCGTAAAATCCCGTCCACTTCTCCAATCGCAAATATAGCACGTTCGACACCCGGGATTTCTGTAGCGTATCTATACATCAAATCATCTCCAGATAAAATTCCAAAATCTGTAGACGTATCGTCAACAACGTCACCGTACACAACTGTTACTCCATCGTGAAGAGGAAGTTTGCCTTTGAATGTAGCACCTACACCATTTGCCCAGGTGTGAGGTGGATATGATCTTGCATCAATGCCTTTATTTCTAAGTGATTCCAAAACAATGCCATTCAATTTGAGCATGTCACTCCTCACCTCGGAAACAGCAGAATCTTGGTCCAAACTTTCGATATTACCCTCCGCCAATCTAAATTCTTTGGACTTGAGATGACCGTAAGAACCAGCACCGTGAACAATTACCAATCTTTTGTCAGATTTTGAACACACATCAGCCAATGAATCCACTACAGTCTGATTGATTGTGCAGAGTTGACTTTTTTCTGTGATTAGGCCGCCACCCCATTTGATGACTACTGTTCCGCCCATGTCAGGGGCAGACATTTCCTACTAATGTGTGCATTGGATTTACATGGGAGTTTGGATACGGACCAAACATGACAGAGTCACCAACCGTTGACGAATTCATCCGTCACATGCAAGCAGAATTGGATGCTTGTGAGGATATTGTCGACAAAAATGAGAGACAAAAACGCCAATGGCAAATTGAATCCTCTTTACTATTAGCAATTGAATTTGCAACCAGATTCAAGGAATTATCAAAACTTGGTCAAAATCCAATGAAGATTGTAGAGGCACTGGCCTCTCCAAATGCTAACAATGCAGATATTGCGAAGCAGGTAATCGCTATCGCAGGTGGTATGTGTCCACACTGTGGATCATCAATGGATCCGGATCTTGATTTTTGCCCAAGCTGTGGTGAATACGTCGAGTAATCACTCTTCTTCCCACATTGAGATCATCTCTTGTATTGAGGGGTCGTCTTCTTCGACATGATACAGATACTCCGATGGCATCTCTTCACAAAGGAACACTGTCTTACCTGCTCTCCAGATTGTGAAACCATCAGCCACTGCTCTGGTGGTGTCCACTTCCAAAATTGCTGGTCTGCTGATTCTGACGTGCCCTGCTTCCATCGCATTAGCGATGGTCTTAGACAGATGGACATGTTTTCTGTCACCAGCAGTAATTCCATATTCCATGTGGGTCGGTACGCTCTCAGGGTCACATGGCCAGTACAAAGCCTCGGGTATATCATCGGTTGGTAAATCTAATTCCAATTCTATAGAATGGCCGTATGTTGCCCTAATCATTTCGCCCTCTACCTGATAGCGCCCTTTATCATCTGAATTGGCAATTGCTTCAAAGTGCCAACCCCTTAACCAATGAAAATGTCTGCGTTGGTTTTGGATTGCTTCTGATAGCTCTCTAGAATTGACCCAACCATTCAAATCCATTTCAACTCCAAACTTTTCCGGTGCATGCCTTAGAACCAATGCAAGAATCCTGCCTAGACTATTAGCTTCTCTATCCGACATAATGAACTTGCCTTCTTCATTACAAACAGGGCAATTACTACCATTGAAGTGCCCATTATTAATTGAACATGAACGTGTTCTACACTGTCTTAGCATAAAACGGCCTGACGGCAACTACTTCATAATCAGTTCTATTCACTGGAATATGATTCGGGGCAATGATGATGAGAGCGTTACCTGTGGGTAGGTTATGCGAGCAGTCATATCCGATTATGTTCGAACCCCCTTTCATAGAGCGCACAAAGGCGATTTGGCCAATGTTAGACCTGAAGACATGCTAAGCGCACTAGTTTCCGCAACCGTTGAAAGAAACGAACTAGATGTCGAGAATATAGAAGATTTGATGTTGGGCTGCGCCTACCCAGAAGGTGTTCAAGGTTTGAATCTAGGCAGGATTGCAACATACCTGCCAGGGTTGCCTGCTAGCATTCCTGGAATGACTACTAACCGGCTATGTGGTTCGTCAATGCAAGTCGCCCACAGCGCTGTAGGTTCCATAAAAATGGGATCTGGCGATGTGTTCCTTGCTGCGGGCGTCGAAACTATGTCATTGGTAAAACGGGGAGGTTGGAATAGAGACTTACACCCGGATATTGAGCAAAAATATCCAGACGCATATATATCGATGGGAATTACGGCTGAAAACCTAGCAAGTAAATATTCAATATCGAGAACCGAACAAGAGGAATTCGCGCTAAAAAGTCATCAAAAGGCCTTGTTCGCTCAAAGTAAAGGGTCACTAACTAAAGAAATTATTCCAATTAAATCAAACAACGGAACTGTTGAAATTGACGGGTGCATGCGAGAGACATCACTAGATAGAATGGCTAAACTTTCTCCTGCTTTTTTAGAAAATGGAACTGTAACTGCTGCGACTTCCTCTCCACTAACAGACGGAGCTGCTTGCAACCTAATTTGCTCTGAAAGATATCTAGAAGAGCATAGTCTAAATGGACTTGCTGAGATTGTTTCTTCGGCTGTGGTTGGCGTTCCTCCACACATAATGGGAATAGGACCTGTAAATTCATCATTAAAGGCACTAAATAGAGCGGGTATCTCAATTGATGAGTTAGATGTTATTGAATTAAATGAGGCTTTCAGCGCGCAATCTCTCGCTGTAATGAGAGACTTAAATTTGGATGTAGATGATAATAGAGTAAACATAGATGGCGGTGCCCTGGCAATTGGACACCCACTTGGTGCGAGTGGCGCCAGAATACTTGGTAAAGCCGCATCACTACTTAACAGATTGAACAAGGAATATGCATTGGTTTCTATGTGTATTGGAGGGGGTATGGGAATTGCAACTGTGTTACGCAGGTATCAATGATAACCTTCATTTGATATACGTGTCACAGGATTATCATGGGTATCCGTAAAGGTCGTAGAGAAGCCTATGAAAATCTCAATTTTTCGGAAGAAGGCGATTGTCCTCGGTGTGGTGGAGAATCTCAATCATCAACATTAGCGGGATACCTTAGTTGCGTGAGATGTGGTTATGAGTGGAAAGATCCAAACCATGTGGCAACCAAAAGAGGTCCACCACAAACCTATCGCAGGGATGCTGAACTAATCGAGGAGTTCAAATCAGAAATGCAGGCAGGACATCTGAGTAATGTATTAGGCATAGACAAGGGGTTATCTGGAGAACAAGAGGCTTCCCTAAAAAGATTGGAAGACAAATGGATGAGCGGAATGAGCGGACACTTCAATGCAGCAGCTGAAGAGAGGAAGCCTCTAATGATTTCATTTGATGACGACGATAACCTTGTTGATACCACAGTTGGTAGCATAACAATAGTAGCAAACGGATTTGATGGTGGAGAAGAGATAAGATTGGAATATCCTGGACTAGGGACTGAATTCTACGCATTTGATGAAGCCAGCGAAACCGGATGGAGAAGAGGCAGGACTGGTGAAGACACTGCCCGTTCAATTACGAACGTTATTAATCGATTCTCGAAATTGGTTTATGCAACACATGATAGGGAAATGATATTGTTAGAACTAAGGGATGAGAATCTAAACCCTGATTCGTTGGTTATTTTTGTAGACGATCCCGGTGGAACCGACATTGTTGCGGAAAAATCCGGAGTTTCGATGGATCCAAGGGATGTCAGGATGGTCGAAGACTACAAAGTTGTAGTTCAAATCTGCCTTGCCGATGGAATTATTTCACCCTCTGAAGACCAGATGCTGTGGGCAATGCGTCAACAATTAGGCATTGACGATTACTTACATGTGCAGATAGTACAACAAATATTTGGAGATAATGCACTGAAAGAATGCACAAATTGTGGTGCAATGGCTGATCTATATGCAGACTACGCAGCATGGTACTGTAAAGAATGTGAAAGTTGGTGTTAGTCCCTCGAAATATAGATTATTATTCACTTGGTTTTGAGTCATTAGATGAAGGTATTATTCATAAGGTGAGAGCCAATGGGCCGAAATGGCGAGTATTATGGCAAAAGAAGTACTATACATCGGAATTGACCTCGGAACCTTTCGATCTGTTATGGTCTCCAGTGACAGTCACGAAGAAGAAGAGCTTACTGTGATTGGAACACCCAAGGACCCAATTGCAAGAAATTTCCTAAAAAGAGATGTTCTGTTTGGAAATGAAGCACTAAAGAACAGACTTGCTCTAAACTTGTTTAGACCTCTAGAATTAGGTGTCATAAAAGATACTCCAGAAGACCGAGAATTCATCGCTCACTTCATAACCCATCTAATCGGCTTATCGGACCCTGAAGACTACGACAGGGTTGTTGCGGTGATCGGTGCACCTGCAGAAGCAAGCCACGTCGACAAGACCTCAATCTTTGACGCCGCTGCTGGTTCTGTGAATGCTGCTATGATAATATCGGAACCTTTCGCAGTAGCATACGCTCTAGATATGATTGAGCACACCCTCGTTATCGATATCGGGGCTGGAACTACTGACCTCTGCCGCGTCTATGGTACTATACCTGGCCCGGGAGACCAGATGCATACCGGCTATGCTGGCGACTACGTCGATAGGCAAATCATAGCCGAAGTTCAAAAGAAGTACAATGGTGCACAGATTACAAAGGATATGGCAAGGCGCTGGAAGGAGCAGTATTCATTTGTTTCAACAGCAACGCCTGATGAACCAATAATGGTCGATTTTTCGATAGAAGGGAAAGCGATGACACTCGACATCACAGATTGTGTTCAAGCCGCCTGTGAATCTATTGTTGACCCCATTGTTGAGAACGTAAAGGAACTAATCGCAGGATCGAATCCAGAATTCCATGACGAGTTCCGAAGAAATATGGTTCTAGCAGGCGGTGGTTCAGGAATTAAGGGTCTTGGAGCCCTGATAGAGAGACGCCTATCAGACATGGGTGAAGTGAATGTTCATGTTGTCGATGACCCAGTTAGACTAGGTGCTATGGGTGGACTGAGATTGGCTATGGAAGTACCTGAAGACATGTGGAAGAACTTGACACTAGCGTCTCGCTGAGTTGTCACTCCTCTTCATGACCCAAAACCAAGGGTGACTCGCAATGAGGACATTTATCCTCTGGGGAAAGTAATAGGGGATTTACTGCAAGTACTGCTAAACAGGATGGACAAGCAGCTAGCATTTCATTAGATGGCAATTTGATGCCCTCGTCGTACACAGAATGTCCACTATATCCCATCTGGTAAACCGGATGGAAATGTACTCTGATAAAGCGAATTGAGGAAAATATAGCATATCCGAGAATAAGAGCAAATAGTAAACCACCAATGTTCCCTCTAAGTATAGACGCTACGTTGAAGAATAATAGGAAAGAGAATGCAACTGTTAAGGTAGCGATGATTATTGGAGCAAACCAATAAGCCCATGAAGCCTTTTGTTTGTATCCTTGCCATACAGCTAGGAAGAATAATCCGGGGATTATCGCCAGCGTACCGAAGAATGAGTACACTGCTAACGTAATAAGTACTGAATCCACAATTAAAACAAAAGATGTCCTCTTGTGGAGCGAGTCAATTGGGTTAGAGTACTGCGGACGCGAGCCAGCAAGTACCATGTCATCCGCATTGCCCATGCTAACTACGTAGCAGGAAATGCAATTGAAATAACCGGTTAACTGATTATATTTCTCTGACTTTCTAAGCGAAGGCGTATTGAAGCAGTTACTTGTGGACGGTTTATGCGTGACACCGACGTCGAGATCCGTGGTAGTTCTCTAAAAGGGCTTCACATCTTACTCGGAGTTACAGGTGGAATAGCAGCAGTAGATACTGTAAGATTGGCCAGAGAGATAAGAAGGCACGGCGGGAAAGTAACTGTTATAATGACAAAATCAGCGCAAAAAGTAATCACTCCAATGGCTGTAAGATGGGCTTGCCAAGGAGATGTAATCACGGACTGGGACGGAGATTTAAACTCTTTAGAGAGATTTGATGCTATTCTTGTCGCACCTGCGACACGCAACCTCATTGCATCGTTCATTCATGGCCTAATGAATGGGCCACTCTTGATGTCCCTATCAGCTGCCCGAGGTCGGGGAGTTCCAATTATGATGGTCCCATCTATGCACGATGATTTGGCTACGGATCCTATTACACATGACCTAGTAGAGGAATGTTCAAAATTAGGCGTCAGGGTTCTTTGGGGACCGGAAGAAGAAGGCAAGAGAAAAAATCCATCACATCATGAAATAGTTGCTCGTTTGTGTAATTTAGTTAACAAAAATCAAACTTCTGTTGTAGTTACACTGGGAGCTACACGAACAGCGATAGATGACATCCGATATGTCCAGAACACATCAAGTGGACGGACAGGGTACGTAATCGCAGACGATTTGTACCGCCATGGTATGGATGTAACATGTGTTAGCGGAGTGACATCGGTTGCGAAACCCATGTGGATTGATCTAGACATACAATGTTTAGATCCCAATGAAATGCTACTTGAATTGAAAACCTTGGCAAAAGATAAGATTGACGTTTGGGTTCATACAGCAGCAGTCCTGGACTATGTTATCGAAGAACAAATTGAAGGTAAAATAGCATCATTACAAGGTGATTTGAATATTGAAATGAAAGAAGGTGCAAAGCATATTCTTGAATTAAAGGATTTGTGCAAGGGCGCTGTTAGAATAGGTTTCAAATTTGAAAGCGGAATAAAACAGAAGGACCTAGTTCACAGAGCGCACGCTCAAATAAAAACTGCAAATATGACTGCAACAATCGCCAATAGATTGGAAGATTATGGCAAAGCAGGTGCTCCAAGAGGTTGGTTAGTTGATTCGCATGGAGCACATTTCATTCTCAAAACTGAGTTAGATATGTGCAGTGCCATTCGCTCAATTATTGAAAACCATAGGTGATTTTTTGCGCAGATTTGTCATTGTTGGAAGTAGAGCCATGGCAAGGGGAAAGCTGCCTTTGAATGATCTGGCTGGCGGTGCTGGTCGAATGGATGTCCTAATTCGAGCCTTGATGGCCTCTATACTTACAAGTCATGGTATGCGTGATGATGTGGAGTTTACAATGATACTTCTTGGTGGACCCGGACCTGCAAGAAGAATTAGGTTTGTGTCAAACCAATTGAAGGGAATCCATGCTGAAGAGAGATCTGTTGCAGGGAAAATTGCAGCAGTAATCAAAAATCCAACACCACCAAGAGGCCACTGGGTAGAAAGAAGTCCAGGAATCTATGATGGAGGAGGAGATTTAGACATGACACTTGACGATTTTCAGTGCCCGATTGTTCGTCTAGATGCTAACTCTCAACTTTTGTATGAGGGTTCAATACCTGGTGATTCAGATATAAGTGAATTAGCATTTGTCCTAGGAGATGATAAAACACTCGAGTGTAATCGAGGTATGCCCAGGAGTCTTGGAAAAGAGTGGCTACAGGGACACACCTGTATTGCGATTGTTCATTTTCTATTAGACGAGCGTGTAAAAATTAATCTTGAATAGTCGTAGATTCAAGCCATATTGGTAGCCCAGATTTACTATTCTCCAAGGACCATGCCAGCAAAGACATGTCCATCTCTAGAGGGTGAGTTTGCGGCCATGATGGCATACACGTAACGCTTGCAACTCCAACTATATCCGAATCGACATCACCTCTATCTACTTCATCAACATCGATTCGAGCTGCTCCCAATTGAAATGTTGAGGTGTCATTAGAGAATGTAATTGCTCTACGGTACCATCTCATTCCTAGTCTTGTAGTAGCAAATGATCCATTCCATCCTCTTGGGACGTTGAGATTGAGAAGTATTTCGCCCGCTGCAAATGATTTTCTCAAAGCATTAATTGGTCCATCCTCCCATTTCCTCTGAGATTCATCAGGCCAAGAGGTGAGATGAGGGGCATGAACGTCCACGTGAGGGCGATTGAGATTAGCGGGTTCATCTGGAAGAATAGCGAGAGCCGATTCAATCAACTGAATTGTGGCATCAATGGCTATTTCCATGCCTTCTGGGTCAAAAGATGACCAAGAGGAGGCAATCGCAGGCATACCATACATACCCGCTTCTCTTGCAGCAGCAATTGTACCACTGTGGTAAGCATCCTGGGAGAGATTTGGTCCAAGGTTCACACCACTAACTACCAATTTTGGGATTACACCTGGAACTAATTTTTGCAAACCTCCGTCCAAAGCAGCAATTACACAATCACATGGTGTTCCGCCTATCGAAAACTGATGGATTCCTTCCCTTTCATCCTCAATCCTAGTTACAGTTAGAGGCTTACCAAGTGAAATTTTCATGCTCACAGCAGAATTGTTCTCACTGGGCGCGAAAACAACGCACTTGTGCCCTTTTTCATATAGTGCAGAAACGAGATCCTGCAAACTGTCAGCTTTTATTCCGTCATCATTGGTCAGCAGTATCCATGCCATGTTCTGCACCTCCCTTTATCACAAGCATGATTCCAAAAATTAGAATCAACCCACCGAGCCAAGTCCATTTTTGAGGTACTGCTTCATCGTAGTACAACCATCCAATGAAAGCACCAATGATAGGCTCTAGAGTTACTGCAAATGATATCGTTAATGGTTTGAGCCACCTCAGACATGCGTTTAGTCCTGTGTGTCCAACTATACCTGCCAAGAAAGCAAGTTTAATGAAATCAAAAAGCAATTCAGATTCCACCCATCCCAGAGCGGCAGTGCTTTCACCCATCAAAATTGAGGCGGGTATTAACAAAATTGCCGCAATTAATGTCACAGGAACAGCATATACAAAAACAGGCATCCATTCTCTCAAAATTCTACCTGCGACTATGTAACCAATCACTGTAATTGCACCCATAAGAGCTAGGAAATTTCCGAAAAGAGTCACATCTCCGCTATTTTTAGCATCTAGTAATGTGATACTTGCACCGATCAATCCTACAACTGCTCCTATAGTTTCAAACGGATGTGGTTTCCGAATCAGAATTGCTGTTCCAATCACGATAATGATTGGATGACTTGTGACAAATAGTAGAGAATGGGCTAATGAAGTATGGTCAAGGGATGTTGTCCACGCACCAAAATGTGTTGCAAGAGCGATACCCGATCCTGATACAATGAGTACCGTTCGTTTTTCGGTCAATTTCTTCCTACTTGGTGTATTCATCTGTTTGTACTGCCAAATTGCAAGTGGCATTAACATTAGAACCGTAATCTGAAGTCTCCAAGATGCTCTCATTAGTGGCGGAATTAAATCTAGGTCTTTTAGAATCGCACCAGCAGATGAAACACCCAGTACGCTCAATGCGAGTAGACCCCACACAAGTGGCTGGTTCTTACTCATTAACGCGCCTCAACTAACTCTGCATCTTGTTCGGTTCCGCCAAAGACTCCAGCCCTCTTGAATAGCAAGTAGATTAGATATCCAGTTACGACATTAATCAGAATAAATAGTGTCAATCTAATTGCATGCCATGCGAAACTAGTGCCAAAGGAAGCAGGCCAAAGGGAATCAATGAATGAGAGTATTGCACTTTCAGTTCCAAAGAACGCTTCTCCTGTTAGGAGACCCGCTGCGACCATAAAGGTTCCAAGAAGAATAAGTGCACGTTTCTTTTCAGCAACAACGGTTCCTTCTTTTTCCTTAATTGCTTCAATGCGAGGTTTCAGTTTCTTGTCTTCCCATTTATCGCGAGCAACACCACCGATTAACATAGGTAATGTGTGATGTAAATAAATTGTCACATGTACTTTCTTTACTCTTTATTTGTACGTATTTGCTTTATTTATTAAGCTTTTAGACAATTAAAAAAATATTTTCTAGTTTTAAAATTCTTTTATATATTACTAAAAATTGACCTTTACACTATTATTGAATAAAAA